>CALMWI010000088.1 GCA_937873545.1 uncultured bacterium
TCGATCTGTCTCTTCTGGACGGCCTGTTAAATAAATACGCCGGTAAAAAAGGAAGCATGATCCCTCTTCTGCAGGGAACCCAGGAACTGTACCGCTACATTCCTAAGGGAGCCATTAAAAGGATATCAGAAGCATCAGGCTTGAGCGAAAGCGATATTTTCGGGGTTGTCACATTCTACTCTCAGTTCAGGCTGAATCCTGTTGGTAAACATATAATAAAAGTCTGCCATGGAACTGCCTGTCACGTACAGAATGCGAACGGAATTACAACAGCTTTAATGAACGAGCTTCAGATCGAGGATGGAAAAACGACGGCTGACAGGCTGTTCACTCTTGAATCTGTAGCATGTTTAGGATGCTGTTCCCTGGCTCCGGTTATGATGATCGGAGAAGAGACTTACGGAAAACTTACAGGTGAAAAAGCCGTGAAGATCATAAGAGATATAAGAAATAACGAAAAATGAAAGAAGGGACGGATATAATGGATAAAATAAAGGTTGTAGTCGGTCTCGGAAGCTGCGGGGTAGCTGCAGGGGCGAACAAGGTTTATCACAGACTTCTTGAGATAGAAAGTGAAAACAAGGATCTTTTCGAGCTTGGTAAAACGAGCTGTATAGGCATGTGCTACAGAGAACCCCTTGTTGAGATCACAGATACTAAAGGAACATATTTATATGGCGATGTTGACATTAAAAGGATAGATGAGATATTTGAAAAGCATATTAAAGGAAGCGCGCCGGTAGAAAATTATATCGTTCATTCTAACGTTGTAAAGGGAGACGAGCAGGACTTTGTTGATAATCAGATAAAAATAGTTCTGAGAAATTGCGGGATGATGGATCCTGAATCGATAGAAGAATACGAAGCGAGGAACGGATATAAAAGCATTAAAAAAATTCTTCAGGAAGGGATATCGGAGGATGATGTAATAAAAACCGTACTGGACTCAGGCCTGAGAGGAAGAGGCGGCGGCGGATTCCCTACCGGAATGAAGTGGAAATTCGCCAGAGGCTATAAAAGCGATGAAAAATATGTGATATGCAACGCTGACGAGGGTGATCCGGGAGCCTTTATGGACAGGTCTGTTCTCGAGGGCGATCCGCACTCTGTAATAGAAGGAATGATCATAGCCGCTTATGCAATAAACGCGACGGGCGGAGTGATATACTGCCGCGCCGAGTATCCGCTGGCGGTAAAAAGGCTGAATCTTGCTTTACAGCAGGCCAGAGATAAAGGATACCTCGGAAAAAACGTACTTGGAAAACAGGGATTCAATTTTGATCTATATGTTAAAGAAGGCGCAGGAGCATTCGTTTGCGGCGAGGAGACCGCACTTATAGCTTCTGTGGAAGGTAAAAGAGGAATGCCTAAAAAAAGACCTCCGTTCCCGGCGGAAGCGGGTCTCTGGGCTAAACCGACAAATATAAATAATGTGGAAACATACGCCAATATTCCATGGATAATATTTCACGGCGCGGCGGAGTACGCCAAATACGGTACCGAAAAATCTAAGGGTACAAAAGTATTTGCTTTAGCCGGCAAGATCAGAAATTCAGGACTTGTTGAAGTACCAATGGGTATCACGCTTAACGATGTGATATTCAAACTTGGCGGCGGTATCAAGGAAGGCAAAAAATTCAAGGCTGTCCAGATGGGCGGACCGTCAGGCGGATGTATTCCCGCGGAACTCGGCGGAACTATCATCGACTATGATTCTGTCAATGCGACCGGAGCCATCATGGGATCGGGCGGTATGGTTGTTATGGATGAGACCACCTGCATGGTCGATGTGGCTAAATTCTTTCTGAATTTCACACAGAAAGAAAGCTGCGGAAAATGTACTTTCTGCAGAATAGGAACGAAAAGAATGCTGGAAATTCTAAACAGGATCTCCGAGGGGATAGGAGAAGAGGAAGATATTGAAAAGCTTCAGGAACTTGCCGCGCAGATCAAAGACTCATCGCTATGCGGGCTTGGTCAGACGGCGCCGAATCCCGTACTTACCACGCTCAAATACTTCAGACACGAGTACGAAGCTCATATCAGGGAGAAAAGATGTCCGGCAAAAGCCTGTAAAGAGCTTATCATTTATGAGATAAACGATAAATGTATCGGCTGCGGAGCATGCGCAAGAGTATGTCCGACCAAAGCGATCACTGGCGAAAAGAAGCAGAAACACATAATCGATCAGGCTAAGTGTATTAAGTGCGGAGCATGTTTCGATACATGTAAATTTAGTTCAATAGATAAAAATTAACCCGGGGAATTCTATAATGGAAGGATTTAAAGTATATATCAACGGCACCGAATTTGAAGGCAGATCAGGAGAAACCGTTCTTGAACTTTGTAGAAGAAACGGGATCGAAATACCGACATTATGTCACGATGACAGACTTAAACCTTATTCTTCATGTTTTTTGTGTGTAGTGGAAATTGAAGGTTTGAGGACGCTTCAGCCATCATGTTCAACCAGGATCAGTAAAGACATGAAGATAACGACAGACAGTGAAAGAATAAAAAAGTCGAGAAAAACAGCACTTGAGCTTTTACTCGGCAATCATTACGCTGACTGCGCCGCGCCATGCAAGCTGAGATGCCCTGCGGGTGTTGATGTGCAGGGTTACATAGCTCTGATAGAAAAAGGATTATATTCAGAAGCTGTCGGATTAATAAAAGAAAAGAATCCTCTGCCGGCCATCTGCGGAAGAGTATGCGTGAGACCCTGCGAGGTTGCATGCCGCAGGAATCTGGTCGATGAGAATGGAGTTGGTATAGATTATTTAAAAAGATATGCGACCGACAAAGATCTCGAGTCGGGAAATAAATTCATGCCGTTTACAAAACCGGGAACAGGAAAGAAAGTATGCGTGATCGGTGCCGGACCGGCCGGACTGACTTCTGCGTATTACCTTTCGCTTGAAGGACATCATGTGGACATTATCGAGGCGAATCCTCACGGCGGAGGAATGCTAAGATACGGAATACCCGAATACAGGCTGCCCAACGATCTTCTACAGAAGGAGATAGATTCGATAACCGAATTAGGCGTAAAAATATTTTACGGAAAAAAATTCGGTAAAGACTTAAATTACGATCATGTAAAAAAGAATTACGATGCGATGATCACGACCGTAGGCTGCCAGAAAGGAGCCGCAATGCGCGTTGAGGATGAGGATGCCGAAGGTGTACTTTCTGGAATAGATTATCTGAGAACAATGGAGCTGACGGGCAAAAAATTCGATTTTAAAGGGAAAAAAGTAGCTACTATTGGCGGCGGTAACACTGCGATGGACTGCTGCAGAAGCGCGCTCAGATGCGGGGCGTCGGAATCTTATATAATCTACAGACGAACCGAAAATGAGATGCCTGCCAATCCGATAGAGATACACGAATCAAAACTTGAAGGCGTTCAGTATATGTTCCTCACAGCTCCTTTAAAAGTCAACAAGGATGCGAACGGAAGGCTGAAATCGTTAAGATGCATCAAAATGGAACTCGGCGAGCCTGATAAAAGCGGAAGAAGAAGCCCAGTTCCGATCAAGGATTCTGAATTCGATATCGAACTTGATTATATACTTGGAGCGATAGGTCAGAAGACCGATGTTGATTTTTTAGAGAACATCAACCCGAACGCTGAAGGGGAATTCAAACTGAACAAGTACGGGGATATAGACGCAGATCCGAAAACACTTCAGACTGGCGCAAAAAATATATTTGCCGCCGGCGACGCAGTGACGGGAGCAGCGACTCTGATCGAGGCTATTGCGCAGGGAAGACTTGCGGCGAAAAGCTGTCATCAGTACCTGACCGGACAGGCGGTGGTCGGAGAGTGCGGTGAATTCGTAAGTAAAAGAGATAATTTCGAAGAGCAGGATAAAAAAGATTATATAAATGAATATTATACTCAGCTCAGGGAAGAAATGCCGGTGCTTCCTCCTGAAATGAGGAAGAATTTCAACGAAGTAGAACTTGGATATTCATGTGATCAGGCACACAACGAGACCGCGAGATGTTTAGAATGCGGCTGCGAGGCATTTTTTACCTGCGATCTAAAAAAATATTCGACTCAATACGGGATAGACCAGAAGAGGTATGGCGGATCATATAATAAATACAGAATCGATTATTCACATCCTTTCATTGAAATTGACAATAATAAGTGTATCCTGTGCTCAAGGTGCGTCAGGGTCTGTAAGGATATCGTAGGCGCAAATGCGCTCGGTCTTGTCAACAGGGGTTTTGATACTTTTGTAGCTCCCGCTTTAGCGTCATCGCTAAAAGATACGACCTGTGAGTCATGCGGCATGTGTATCGATACCTGCCCGACCGGTGCGATAAACGAGAACAAACCATTCAAGCCGGGGCCGTTCATTACAGAGAAGATCGAAACGGTATGTAATTACTGCTCTCTCGGATGCGGAATTACGCTTCATCATAAAGGCGGCTATTTCATCAAAGCCGAAGGCAGAAAAACTCCGGCAAATCCTGACGGAAATATCTGCAAATATGCGAAATTCGGATATAAATACCTGAACGACAGCTCAAGAATCACAAAACCGATGATCAAAAAGAACGGCGAATGGAAGGAAGCATCCTACGGCGAGGCTTATGATCTTATCGTTCACAAGATCAAAGCGGCGAAGCCGGAAGAAAACTCGTTCATGGCCGGCGGAAGGCTTACAAACGAAGAGTTGTTTTTAGTTTCAAGGTTTGCGAGACAGGCGGTAAAAACCAATAATCTTTCATCGTTTTTATATCACGGAAGGGAATGCGCGATGAAATACAACTGGTTCGCGAATGTTCCTTTTGAGGATCTTGATAAGGCCGGCGCGATCTATTTTGTCGGCTGCGAAATAAACAAAGACAACGCTGTACTCGGTTTCAGGATAAATTCGTTAAAACAGGAAAAGAATATCAAGCTTGTGAATATTCATAAAGCTGACGATTCAACGATGAACCATAAATGCGACTGCAGCGCTAAGGTCGAATCATATTATAACCTGATCAAAGCGATGAATTATATTGTCGTAAAAGATGATCTGGGTAACAGGATGTTCATCGACGGCAATACGGAAGGTTTTGAATCATATAAAAATGATCTGCTTAAAGCTGATCTGTCTGAACTTGTAAAAAGATCCGGTGTCACAGAAGAAAAAGTGCGGAAGATACTCGGTCACTATATCGAAGAGCAGAATGCGGTGATCATTTTCAACGAAAAGAATATTTCATCACAAACAATAAAAGAGATATTTAATCTCGCATTATTGACCGGTAAACTCGGAAAGACAGCAAGCGGAGTGATCGCGCTTAAGGAAAAGAACAATGCTCAGGGTATATTCGATATGGGCATTACATGCTGTCTTGAAGAAGGTGTTCAAACGAATATGAAACAGGCGTGGGGTTTTGAAAAATCTGAATGCAAAAAATCGCACGGCGATATTAAGAACCTTTTTATATTCGGAGAAGATCCGGTAGGATGCTCCGAAAAAGCTAAGGATGTTTCCGACATGCTTAAAGGAATATCATTCAAAGTGGTTTCTGATTACTTCATGACCGAAACAGCAAAGCTGGCTGATGTGATACTTCCCGCTTCATTCCCGATCGAGACAGGCGGATCATTCTCTAACACACAGAAAAAGATCGCGGTTTTCGAACCTGCTGTAATACCAAAATCAGAACTGTTCAAAGATCAGCTTATAGCTATGATGAATAAGCTCGGAGTTTCAGTTTCGTATAAATCGAACGCTGAAATTCTTGCTGATGCAATAAAGATCATGGGCGACGGAATCTGCTGCTGTGACGACTGCAGATATGAATTCGAGATCACTGCAGAGAAATGCGACAGAGGAGATATCAGGCACGGCGGCGATGTTCTTGTTAAGATGGCCGACGATGAATTTGCGGAGAAGCTGAAAAAATAAATATAAACTGTTTTAAGAGAAGGTCATACTTAAGTTTACGAAGTATGGCCTTTTTTTATTCTTTAACCGTGATCACTCTGTTTATTTCAGGAACTTTAACTGTTCTTTTTTCGCCTGAAGGAAAAGTGATCTCCAAGTTAAAATTATTGAATTCTTTACCGATTCCGAAATGCTGAACGAGCGAATGCTGGTTAGTAGTTCCCTTCCCGCCCTGTATTTCTCTTATCAGACTGATATTGTTATTAAAAAGTCTTAACCTTGTTCCTATCGCATCGCAATGGTCTTTGCCTGTTACTTTGACTTCCAGCCAGTTGCCGACCTTCGGCGTGTCGTTCCTGAACAGCTGGATCTTTCCTCCAGCCGCAATCATATCAAGGTCGCCGTCATTGTCAATATCGGCATAAGCCACTCCCCAGCCGTTAAAATGTCTTGTGCCTGAAAGATAAGTTACATCCCGAAAAGTTTTATTACCGTTATTCATATACAGGAATGATCTTCTGCCTTCATAAACATCGTTGATATAAAGATCAAGAAAACCGTCATTGTCAAGGTCGCCGAAAGCCGGTTCCGAATGAGTTTCCTCATATCTGATACCCGCGGATCTGCGTATGTCTGTAAATTTAAAGTCAGGCGCACCGGAATTCTCATACAGCATTGTCATATTGGAAAAATCAATATACCTAGGATGTGCAAGGTTCGCGGTCACCAGGTCAAGATCTCCGTCGTTGTCGATATCGCCCCATTCCGACCCGATGGTATGGCCCCACCATCCGTCTGTCTCAATTCCAGCTATATTTTTTTCTCGGGCAATATTTTTAAAGAATCCGGCACCGTCATTTTTAAAAAGGAAGTTTTCTGTCAGCCTGTAGTTTGAAACATAAATGTCTATATCACCGTCATTATCATAATCACCCATGTTCACTCCGCGTCCGGCTCTGTTCTTTCCGTCTTCGGGCAGAATTCCGCTTGATTCCGTTACATCAGAGAATTTTCCGTTCCCTTTTCCGAAAAACAACTGATCTTTTTCGTTCACATAATTGTTTTCATAGTTTGCAAAGTAAACATCAAGAAAACCGTCTTTGTTCAAGTCTGCTATTCCAACTCCTTCAGTCGAAACACCGTTGTCTTTTATAGTTCCTCCGTCAGAGATTTTCTTGAAAACACCGCCATTGTTGAGCCTGAGAGTTTCCGGGTCTTTTGTGATCATATCTAAATCCCCGTCATTATCAAAATCCCCCCACAGCCCGCCGTTAGCGCTGTTGGTATCCGGGAAAGCGAGAACCGATATGTCATAGAACCCCTTGCCGCTCATGTTTTTATACAGCTTTCTGCCGTCAAGAAGCATATCCTGATAACCGTCTCTGTCATAATCTCCCCAGGCTAATCGCCCGGCAGATACATCTTTAAGTCCGAACTCATCAGTTACATCATTAAATATCACCTCTTCGAATCCTGTTCTTTTTCTGATGTCTGAAAGTACATCTTTTTTATTTTTTGAACCTATATTTTTTAAATAAAGGGAATCGCACAGCTGCCACACATTTCTGGAATCTCCCGCGATCATTCCTTTTGATATATATGTCAGCGATTTATCCCTGTTGCCGAGTTTATCATAAGCTTTGCCCAACAAATAATAAGGCTTGCACAGAGTAGTCTCATCGTCAACGCCAAGCATATTTTCATCTATTATGCTATAAAGAATATCGACAGCTTTTGTGTATTCTTTTTTGTCGATCAGAATTTCCGCGAGGTAACAGCCCGAGGTGATCTTTGAGCTTCTTTTCTCAAGCTCCCATTCCATATCCGGAAAATGATCAGCCTTAGGATAATTTCCGCTGTGTTCATAACCCTTTAACGCGCTTTCGAATGCTTTTAAGGTATCTCTGCAGTCTATATAGTGGTATCTTGCTGAGGTCGTGTGCGGAAGATAGTCCTGCGGGAAAGCTGCAACAAATTCATCTAAAGTACTATCGATCTCATTTATTTTCTTCAGAGCTGATAGGGAACTCAAAAGGTACTGATACATAGTCCGGCGCCAGTTCGACCGAGGGTATTTTTTTAAAAGGTCTTTAATAATCATTACTTTTATACTGTCGTTTTCCCAGACAGGGTAAAGCCGGTCATAGAATTCTGAAGAAGCGATATCGAATGTTTCTTTTGAAGAGGGATACTTAGTAATGATCTCATTTTTTGTAATCTCTGCGTTCACTGAATCTTTTTCCGAGACGAACTTTAGATACTTTTCATATATCAGTGAGCTGCCGGTATCTTCTACTATTAATTTTGATGAGCACGACGATAAAACAGTCACGATGATCACGGAAAAAAGAAAATTTTTCATAAGAACTTCTCCCCAGAAGTTGAAGAGAAAATAATAAAAATGTTGCATTTTCGCAACATGTAAATAATATTTCGCACCTGTTAAATCATGCCGAAATAAAATGCTATGATCCCGAAAAACATATCGAGCTTCATTACAAGGCTGAGTCTTTCATAATCGATCTTAGCGGGATCTTTTGAAAGTGAAAAAATAATGTAAACGAGGACAGGAAAAACACCGATGCTTAGTGTTAATGCAAAATTTACCGTGTAGCCTCCAAAAACCATCAGGTATGTCAGATAAAACACGAGCGTTATTATCAGCAGCTTTATTATATTTATTGTTCTGGGAATACCGAGCCTGATAGCCATGGTATCGGCTCTGTGATGTTTATCTCCTTCAAGATCGGCTATATCCTTTATTATCTCGCGGATAAAGTGAAAAAGAAAGGCTGATATCGCTAGAGGGATTATGAGAGTGAAGTTTCCCGTTGTAATACTGCAGAAATAAAAAAGGTATCCGCTTATACAAGCCACGACAAAATTTCCCCAGAACGGTCTCCTTTTTAAAAACGCTGTATAGAAAAGCAGGATCAGATTTACGAACGCAACCGCGGCGAATGAATGGGAACCAAGAAGGAACCCGGAAAGAAGCGAGCCGGCAACAAGTAACGAATACCAAATGTAAGCAGAGCTGATCTTCATGTTGCTTGAAGGAAGAGGGCGGGTCGGTTTGTTAATTGAATCAATATCAATATCGAATATGTCGTTGATGATATTTCCTGCACCGGCGGTCAATACCGTAGAAAGAATGATCAAGACAAGGTTTAAGAAGTCGAAATCTTCAGAAACAATAAAATAAGCCGTCAGAGAAGCGAAAGCCGTTATTAATAGATTCAGAGGTCTTATGATCTGAAAATAATATTTCATAATTTTCTTATAGATCGAGGTTTGAAATATTTTGATCTTGCGAGCAGTTTTTGGAGAAAGATCAGATCAGCTATTCCGGATAACAATCCGATTATACCGCCAGCTATCCCCGCAGTTTCAGTAGGTTTTATGGAATAGCCGATATAGTAACCAGCGACAAGAAAGATCAAAGGTAAAATAAAAAGAAGAAAACCCGCGGTAAGTTTGGCTTGAGGCGGCAGGTCTATTTCGACTTTATCACCTTCATTTAAGCCGTATGTGTTTTCTATTTTGATCAGTGCGGGTCTGTCACCCGACATGCAAACCCCTCTGTTCTCACATGTCCTGCATCCGGAATTAAGCTCCATTTCCAGGAACGCAAAATTACCGTCGGTTTTTTTTACAACCCCGTTATCCATATATCATTTCCAATTGTATGATAAGCTTGCTTTGTGAGTGTTGCCAAGATCCTCGAAATCAGGTCTGAATGCGTAATCGAGAATAAACCCCATCAGTGAAATTCCCGATCCTGCTGACCATGTATCGTCTGAATTGTAGCCTCCGCGCAGACTGATCATTCTATATTTCAGTTCAAGACCGGCAGACATTACGATATCCATAGATCCGATCGATGTCAGCGAATATTCTTTATAATCTTCTGTTCTGATCTTGGTACCTCCGATCAGTTTATAATCAGTCAGAAAATAATCCAGTCTTCCGTTATATTCAGCATTAAATAGTGCCGAGGGGCTGACGAATTCATTTTTTCCCGTTGTCCAGAACAGGGCTGAAGTTGTTATATCCTGGAGTTTTAATCCCATTGATAAACTGGGTGAATGCTTATATAAACCCGACATATCAAAACCAAGACCGGCTGCAGATTCTTCCTCAAATGTTTTATAAAGGAATTTAACTCCGGCTCCCCAGTTCATTTTCTCATTGTATTTTTTTCCGAGCGTAAGAAAAAAAGCGAATTCGTTGTCGCTTACTGAACCATCTCGAAGTATGGGGTTTTCCGGACTGACATCCTCTTCTTCATTTTCAAGTTTAGTCAGAGTGATCCCGTCAACATTCAGCCATATAAGCGCTGCGCCAACATCTGCGTTCAGATATTTAGTGTTATACGCAATGAACTCCTGTTGAACTATACCTTCGAATCTTTCGCTGTGTGAAACGGTCACGCCGTTCATATCAATTTCCGGGAGGAACGCGGGATTAAAGAAAACCGCGGCAGGAGTTTCAAAAGAGGTTAAGATGATGTTCCCGAGAGACAAACTTCTCGCATCGATTCCGCTGCTGATAAACTCTCCGGCGTATTTTCCGCTACCCAAGGCAGAAAATATCAAGGAAACTATAACTGCCGGTATGATCTTTTTATTCTTGCATAAGTCTTTCAATTGAACCCTTTCCCTGTCTTATTATCTCTATTTCGTCACCGCTAATGTCGATGACAGTTGAAAATTCAGGTTCGATCACTCCGCAGTCGATTATGGCGTCAACCTGTTTTCCAAAGATCCTTTCAATATCCACAGGGTCGGACAGCGGCAGAAGATCACCCTCTATTATTTCAGAAAATTTATTCAAACTTGAACTTATCAGAGGGTTACCTAATCCTTCTACTAAAGCATGATCGATATTGTTCAACGGGATCCTGATCCCAACTTTTTTCTTCTCTCCGGAAACTGTTTTTGATACGGAATTCAAGGCTTTCATTACAAAAGTATATGGGCCGGGCAGGAATTCTTTGATGATCATAAAACATTCTTTGGGGCATTCGGCATATTCGCTAAGCTGACTCATACTAGAACAGACGAATGAAAAGGTTTTTCTTTTATCGACTTTTTTAACCATTATCAGCTTATCTAATCCCTTTTTATTGAAAAGATCGCAGCCGAAAGCATATCCTGTATCCGTCGGATAAATAATGACTCCGCCGTTCTTTAAAATATTTACGACAGTGTCAACATCTCTTTTTTTCGGGTTCTCTTCATGCATCTGGATCATCATAGGTTCTAATATTTCCTTTATTTACTTAATTCAAGCATTTTATTCAAAGCTTTCAGGGCTTTTTTTCTTGTATCCTCTTCAACAAATACCTCAAATTCCTCATTTAAAAGCGAATTATACACTTTAGAAAGTTTTGTCGATTTCATTTGCAGGCACACAGCATGATCCGCTAAGGGATAAATTCTTTTTGAGGGAAATCTGAGTTGAAGGTTCTTCGCGATCTCTATTTCTGTTCCGATAATAACACCGGCTTTTTCGTTCATATTTTCAATATTTTCTTCAACGAATTTTACGATCTGAGAAGTCGATCCGATAAAATCAGCTTTTTCTAGAACTTCCTTCGGCGATTCGGGATGAACCAGAAGAAGGCAGTCGGGATGCTCGTGTTTTGCAATAAAAATATCACCCACGCTGAACTCGTCGTGTACATAACAGTGGCCATTCCATAATATCATGTCCGCACCCGTGGTCATGCTGCAGTAATAGCCGAGGTTCTTGTCCGGAGTAAAGATTATCTTCCTGTCTTTATAATGATCGACGATCTTTACCGCATTAGCCGAAGTACAGATGCAGTCGCTTTCCGCTTTTACTTCAGCGGAAGAATTTATGTAAGATATAACTACAGCCTCAGGGTGCTTCGCTTTCAGTTTTCGCAGCCCGTCTGCGTCGCACATTGCAGCCATGGGGCACTTTGCGTTAATTTCGGGCAGCAGGACTTTTTTGTCAGGCGAAAGTATCTTCGCGCTCTCGGCCATAAAATCTACTCCGCAGAATACGATAATGTCCGCATCTGTCGCGGCAGCTTTTTTTGAAAGCTCTAAAGAGTCGCCGGTAAAGTCGGCTACAAGCTGAACCTCAGAATCCTGATATGAATGCGCAAGAATGACCGCGTTCTTCTTTTTTTTAAGCTTAAGTATCTTCTCGATCAGTTCCTGTTTCGATAATTCTTTTTTTGTATTTTTCGTACCGGGCATTTTGCGACCTGTTTTTTCGCATTAATATAGTCAAGTTATAAATTAATGTCAAATATATAAGATATGACAAAAAAAAACACCGCATTTTGTGCGGTGTCTAACGGCAGTTCAATAATAGGGGGAGGATTATTTCAACTGCCGGATATAATATACAATAAAAAATATGAAAAATCTCATAAAAAAGTAATTATTTCATTCTGACAGATTTATGAACGGCACTGCATCCAGTGCTGGATCGAATTTAAAACCATCAATTCCGTATTTTTTTATCTTCAGATATGCTGTCATTGCGACCATTGCGGCATTGTCAGTGCAGTATTTCGGGCTGGGATAGTAGAATTTCATTCTCTTTTTTACCGCCGTTCCGGAAATCTTGGATCTCAGCATTGAGTTCGCCGATACACCGCCGGCAAGCACAACGGTTAAGCATTTATATTTATCCGCGGCGGCGAACAGTTTTGATACTAGCGAATCCGTTACAGAATCCATAAAAGAAGCTGCGATGTTGTTCATGTTTTTCTGAATAAAACTTTTATCGTGTTTCTCAATGTAATATTTCAAAGAAGTTTTTAACCCGCTGAAGCTAAAGTCGGTGCTGTTCTGCATGCCGCGCGGGAACGATTCGAAATCTTTGTCCCCCTGGCCGGCAAGTTCATCCAGAATTTTACCGCCCGGGAAACCGAGTCCCAGCATTTTTGAGACTTTGTCAATACATTCTCCGGCAGCGTCATCCCTAGTTTTTCCGCACAGTTCATATCTTCCCTGTTCGGGAACATAGATTATTTCCGTGTGTCCGCCGGATACTACAAGCACGATGAAGGGGTATTCGATCTCGGGGTGATCTATAAAATTCGCACAGATATGACCTTCGATATGGTTTACAGGCACGACAGGGATGTCCAGAGAAAAGGCTAGACCTTTGGCGAAATTTACTCCGACAAGAAGCGGACCGACAAGGCCGGGGCCGAATGTTACTCCGACGGCTTCAATATCCTTCAAGCAAGCACCGGCATTTGAAAGAGCTTTATCGAGAACCGCGGGAAAATTCTTAAGGTGAGCCCTTGAAGCTATTTCCGGGATCACTCCGCCGAATGCTATATGCTCAAGCTGGGTGTTAACCGCGACGGACAAAATTTTTCCGTCCTCAAGTACGGAAACCGATGTGTCGTCGCAGGATGATTCTATCCCTAGAATTATCATTCGTTACCCTTTATAAAGAAATTATATCGTGGATCTTCCATCTGAAATCATCATCGAGAACAGTAAAGAAAATATCCTTAACCGTAAATCTCATGTCGGTATCTTTCATAAATCCTTCCAGTTGCTTCTGAGCTTTAAGAACAGACTCTTCTGTGGCGAAAGTGCCTATAGAAACATGCGGTATGAAAGGTTCAAGGTTTAAACCCTGGATGTTATCTGGACAGATTGCAGATAGTTTTGAGTTCATTTCATACAGTTCTTTGCAATAATCCGGGGCGATATACAGAAAAAAAGGATCCTTAAAAAAACCGGTTTTTGTAAATTCGACCTGAAAGGGTTTGAAATTCCTTGCCGCCTCGACGGTATTCTTGCGATGCGTAACCCACATATCTCTAGTAATATAAGGAGGATACATTAATGTCAAATGAGGTTTCGGCATTTTGAAATATTCGTTAAACTGATTCTGCCACGAGTATATTCTTTTTGTGATATCGTCGGGTAAAAATATGAACAGACCGCCGTCCCCGGGTTTTGATGCTTCCATCGTTCGCCTTTGTTTTACTTCGGGCGGTAATTTAAGAAAATAATTGATATTTAGAAATTAAAAAATTATAATTAACAAACTTTCGGGATCCGATATGAAAAAGATACTCAAATATGAGCTTAAACAGCTGCTTAGAGACAAGAAGACGATTTTCTTCGTTTTCATTCTTCCTGTCGTCATTTTTCCCGTATTGAACGGTCTTCTTTCAAAAGCGATAACATCAAGAGTAGATGAAATATCGGAAGAAAGAACCGAACTGGTTTCCGAAAAAAATCAGTTCCTCGAAGAAATTCTCAAGAACTTTGAGAACGACAGCATATTTACAATTACCTTCTCAGAAAATATTGAAAATAAAGATTCTCTTCTAAAAAAGTACGCCGCAGTGATAAGTTCGAAATTTGACGATTCTCTGAAACTGAACACAGTTGTTCTTACTTACTCGGCCAACAGGGATAAAGAAAGCATTCAGACGGGCAGTTTTATTAGCAGGCTGAAGAAATTAAGAAGGAGTCTGTCAGAAGAAAGATACAGGGAGATCGGAATTGAAGAATACTACAAAGAATCGGTGCCGCAGATAAAAAATACAGCGGACGAAAGAAAAATGGCAAATTCATCGAGCGCGAATCTGCTGCCGGTCACTATCGTTATGGTGCTTCTTATAGGTACTTTTATGATATCAAACTATATAATTCTCGGCGAAAAAGACAACAATACGCTTGAGTCGCTTCTATCATCAGGCATTCGTAGGCAGCAGATAATTTACGGCAAGATGAGTATGGTTATAATCTCAGGCGTTGTGATGTCAGTCCTCGAGCTCGTATCTTTTTTCCTGTACGGTAAATATACCGCAGCGGTAAATTTCAATATTTCTTTTAGCGCTGCCCAGACATCGGTTTTTATACTTACAGTGATCTCGCTTTCAATCTTGATCTCTTCAGTTTCTGTTTTTATATCCTGCAGATTAAGATCATCCACAACGGGGCAGCTTATATTTATGCCTGTTATGATCGCTTATCTAGTGCTTACTCTTTTTGGAACTTTTGAAGGCGTAGAGATAAAAAGGGGAATGCTTCTTTTGCCTGTAATTAATTCGTCAGGCATGATAAAAGCTGTGATTAAAGACCAGTTCGTAAATTGGGAGGTTTTTGTCGCGGCCGCCTCGAACATAGTTTACTCAGTTATAGCAGTCAGAAGTTCTTCAGGATATTTGAACGGAGAAGATGTTCTGAATAAAAATTCGGATATGGATATAGCACGAAGCGGATTGTCAAAAGGAGCGGTCTTTACGGTTTACGCGCTTCTCGTTGTCTTCTACATGATGATCGGCGGTTATCTTCAGGGTAACGATATAGTCTCGGGACTTATACTGTCACAGGTGCTAATACTGGGTATATTCGTGGTTCTGATGGTAAAAACGACCCGGATTCCATACACTAAAATGCTGAAACTGAATAAATTCGATCCGAAAATGATCGTTCCTGTCCTGATATTAGGGATCACGGCTAGATACCCGATAGCTCTAATATCTGAGAAACTTCTTTATGTTTTTCCTGTTCCAAAGATAATGAACGACTCAAATATTTTGTCAACCGGACTTGGTGATATAAATTTCGCATTTACTTTTCTTATAATCGCCGTTCTTCCGGCTCTGTTCGAAGAAGCGGTTTTCCGCGGAGTCTTTTTAACATTGTTCGATAAAAAGTATTCGCTTGCCGGCACGGCTGTAATAACCGGACTCATGTTCGGAGGAATGCATCTGAATGTGTTTACAATATTTGAAACAGGCGCACTCGGGATCCTGTTCGGGTTTATAACTCTTTATTCAGGCTCGATATTCCCCGCTGCCGCAATGCATTTTCTGAACAATGCTTATTCCGTTATAATGATAAAGCTGGTCAGCAATGGAATTATAGCTGAAGATCACATGATATTTGCCGATGATTATTTTATCTGGGGTATGACTCTTGTCGCAGCATTGTCATTTGCTGCGGTTGTTCACTTAAGAAAAAAGGTCAGTGTTTCCTGAATGCGACCATTCTTTTGACTACTTTTTCAATATTCGTATTTGACTTAACCGTTTCACCGGTCTGTATATTTTTTGAATACAACCACTCATACTCCGTTGTCTCTCTATGAAAAACTATATCCATGTTAAAATTATCAAGATGAGTTATATAGAGCTTTGTTATTGTGTTTGCAATACTGACTTCCTCGACCCCGCCGACAACGATCTTAGCACTTTTCGGTACCGAAACATACTCCAGCACTTTGCATTTTACCGTGTCTCTTCTCGTGATCACATTTTCATCCGGTAAAAAACGGTACATCGCAATCCCGGTTTGTTCAAATTTATTTTTCACGGCTTCAATTTTTTTTATCTTGTCTATGTTGGAACTTATTGTATATCTGTAAGATAATGTGTCTGGAGTTTTTTCGCGGCAGAGCTTGTCTTCCGTAAATTCCTTTGCATCCCTGTTATAAAAGCTTATACCGCTGTAAGATATAAAAGCGGCCTTATCAAGATCGTTTTTCAACAGAACGGGATCATATATTTTGAATAGCAGATCAAGATCGGCGGAAGCATTATCAATTATTGCAAATTCAGAGACAGACTCCTTATTTATAAAAC
>CALMWI010000089.1 GCA_937873545.1 uncultured bacterium
CAAAATATAGTTTATATTCTTTGTTAAGATTTTTCAATATCTTTTTTCTTATGAAATCTTAATTCAACAGACGGATCGTCAAGATATTCAAGAAGACTTTTATCGAACATCGGAATTTCATATTTATAAGTCACCTGCCCATCCTTAATTCTAAACCCGAAATCTTCCAGTATGTTTATAAGCCCTATATTTCTTGTATCAATTTTGCATAGCAAAAGATTATAATCTGAGACAGTGAACTCGTTTAATGTTTTCGTAGGGTCACTTCCGAAATCATTTATTTTTGCTACTTTGAGCTTAAATCTGTTGGAATCAAGTTCGCTATAATATTTATCAGTAAGCCTTCTCTCGCCTAACATTTTTGGTATTCCACCGATAAAATGTTTTTCACCCATTTTTCATTTGAAAGATACCAATCTATCGTGAAATTAATTTTATCCGAGAATTCATATTTAGGCTCCCAGCCAAGCTCTTTCTTGATCTTGGATGCATCAATGGCATATCTTCTATCGTGACCAAGCCTGTCCTGCACATAATTTATAAGACTGTGGGGTTTATTCAAATGATCCAGTATCATTTTAACAATTTCAATGTTCTGAATCTCGCAGTTTCCGCCGATATTGTACACCTGCCCTGTCATACCCTTTTTCAATACCGTTAAGATCGCTGAGCAGTGGTCTTCAACATACAGCCAGTCCCTGACATTCTTTCCGTCACCGTAAACTGGAAGTTTTTCGTCATTAAGAGCTTTACTGATCATTAATGGTATAAGCTTTTCAGGGAACTGGTTCGGCCCGTAGTTGTTTGAGCATCTTGTTATAAGAACAGGGAAACCGAAAGTATCATAAAATGAACATGCAATAAGATCTGCTGAGGTTTTTGATGCGGAATACGGCGAATGGGGATTTAAGGGCGTGTCCTCTGTGAATTTGATTTCAGGTCTGTCTTCGGGCAGAGTTCCGTAAACTTCATCTGTCGATACCTGAAGAAATCTCTTTTCTGAATTATTATTCTTCCAGAATTTTCTTGCTGTGTTCAATAATGTTGCTGTACCGAGAACATTGGTTTTTATGAATACATTAGGATCTTCGATCGATCTGTCAACATGAGATTCAGCTGCAAAATTAATTAACGCATCCGGATCATACTTTTCAAATATCGTTTCGGCTAGCTTCTGATCGCAGATATCGCCTTTCACAAATATATATTTTCCCGGGTATTCTTTTTCCATTCCAGCTAAATTCTGCGGATTTCCTGCGTAAGTCATGCTGTCAAGATTGATTATCACTGCATCTTTCTCTGAACTGAGAATGTATCTCACAAAATTTGAGCCTATGAAGCCGAGACCGCCGGTGATTAAGATATTATTCATAACTAATCCTGTAAATTTATTTCAATATACTCAGAATTCTCGCTATTTTCAATCATTTTCAATTTTTACTAATCGAGAATTCAATATTCGAGAGAATTTAGCAGCACCAATTTTGTTCAAATGGTCACAATCATAGAAATCAGATTTTATAAATAAAGAGCCTCAGCTTGCTTTAACTGATTATTGGCTCGATAGGTTAGAGATCGAGAAAAAAAGGGCTATGGTCCGCAAGGATTCATCTGGAAATATTTAAGAAACTGTGA
>CALMWI010000090.1 GCA_937873545.1 uncultured bacterium
CTGCTGAATTTTCCAAAGCCTGTGTTTATGCCGTACCTTACAATGTTCTTATCAATAATATCTTCGACAATTTTTCTGCAGGCGTTAATTTTTTTTACGGATAAAGCGCTGATCGAGACAGGCATTCTGTTAAGAACGATCATCTTGAAAGAATCGAGATCGAGGTTTTTTCCGTTAAGTTCAAATGAATTCATTAAAAGTTCCCCATAAAATCAAACCGTCCGAAAAATCGGACGGTTTAAAAAGTGTAATTTGTTTACCTTATTCAACTGTGATTTGTACTTTTGATGTGTTTCTTACGATTTCCCGGCTTACAGACGACATATAAACAGATGCGTCGGCAAAATTATTTTTAAAAACTTTATCCTTTACTGCTCCAGGATAAGTCATGCCGAAAGAAGATTTAAAAGTCTGAGCGCTCTGCTGAAGGACTTTGCCGTCTTTGTCGAGAAATTTTACTGAAATTACAAAGTTGCCAACATTATTTTCGAATATCTCTCTTTCGCTTATGACTTTACTTGCATTCGGATTATATACGCCGTCCTGAAGAGCATCGTCTCCGCCTCCGGTCGAAGAAAACTTCTTTATAAGTTCATTGGTCATATAAAATGCGTCCGGCGCAAGGGTCAGTCTGAGCGACATGTCAATATCAAAGTGTGTACCGCCGTTCCTCGGTGAAAGATTTGAAGATAGAAGCTCAGCGCTATAGCTTTTGGATATCTTTCTCGTCGTCATATACTGCTTTCTGAATGGAGAGCTTACGGTAAAGTCAGTCTCAAGAAGGTTTAAAGCAAAAATTCCCTCCCCGTAGAAATAAGCCAGAGCCTTGTCATAATTTACCTTTGCCATTGAATTTGAAGGGTCTTCCTTGTAAGCTTCTTCAAAGAAATCTGCGGCTCCTTTATAGTCTTTGTTCCTGAAGCTTATTTTGCCTTTATATATGTTAGAAATTCCTGTTCTTTTTGCCGTCAGGTCTATCTGCTTTATCTTCTGTATTTCGTCCATGGAAGGATTAACGCCCATGTTAGTGCAAAGCGGATGCGTGATGTATGAAACAATTGTGTAAAGATCGTTCGCAAATCCCTGAATTATTATCGGAGCGATCACTGTGCTGTCCTTGAGATTATAGATCGATACTGTGATAGGCAGACTGTTGTCAGGATTTACCCTGTATTCGCCTGTTATCAGATAATCAAGCTTGAAATGTTCTTTTATATCTCCTTCGAAAGATGCCTTGTTAGCCGTATTTAAGAATGTATTGGATCCTTTGGATGAAAGATAATCATAGATAAGATCATCCCTGACCAGATTAAGTTCCGCTACATTTTCCAGCTTTTCAGAAATTATATCAGTAAGAGCGTATCCGATCCACTTATTCTGAAAATCGCCTGTAGTTTGAGACAGCGAATAGAATCCCACATTTACTTTTGCGACAGCCAGACACGCCAGGATCAAAACGATTACTATAGATTTCTTATGCATTTTTTACCCCATTTAAGTTAAACTTATAACGCAGGTATTTGCCTGCTATGGTAATAATAGGCTAAAATTAACATTTTTGCAAGTATTTTTATTTATTCAAAAATCAGCTACATGGCGTTCATTTGAAACAAAATCCTTGAAAATCTGTTATAAGTTCATGATATTCAACAGAAATTCTCAAGGAGAAGATCAGGATTGGTTAAGAAACTTTTTATATCAGCTTTGTTTATGCTTAGTTGTGGAATAAAAGCTCAGATTTATGATTTTATAGACAAACCATTTTATAAGTATCAGGCACTAGATTCACTTCCTTCAGATTCGATAGAAGTAAATAAGATGATATTCAGCGAAAATTGGATAAATAAACCCGACATAATAAAAAAAGGCACGATATACAGGGGTATCAGAATTGATGCAGATTCAGGTGCCGGTATGGTTTCGGGGCTAAATCTTGAAGTGGCTGGCAATCTGACGGACAGCGTTGAAGTATCGGCATATATTTCTGATGACAGGCTGGCTGTTACCGAAGAGGGGTCTTCTGAATCGTTTTCAGATATCGAAAAGATTTATATACAGTTCAGACATCCCAATTTCCTTTCAAGAATGGGTGATTTTAAAACAGATTACCAGTCCGGAGAATTCGGTGAGTTGAGAAAGGAATTATCAGGAGCCTTTTTAAAGGTCAAAAACCGGAATAGTTATGTGGAGGGTTTTATTTCAGGCCAAAGTTCCGTCTTTGAAACATTTCAGACAACGGGTATTGAAGGTGTCTCCGGTCCATATATACTAAGATCAGGCAGCGGATCGGAATCCGAAATAATCCCCGGATCAGAAACAGTTTATATAAACGGAAACCGTCTGGTTAGAGGGGAAGATTTTTATTTAGACTACCAAAGTTCAGAGCTATACATAAAACCGAAGATACATGTTCGTAGCGGAGATATTATCAGCGCAGATTTTCAGTATAAAGTCTCAGATTATGAAAAAACAGTTTTCGGGTTCAATTCCAGAAACGTATTTTTGAAAAATAAGATAAGTGCGGATATAAGCTACTTTTCGGAATCTGATGACAGGAATAAACCTTTAGCTTTTGAGATGAATGATGAAATATCCGAAGAAATGGAATCCGATCAGAGCAGTTATATTTATATATCAGGTGCTGAATTTTCACCGGGTGAAGGCGATTATGATCTTCTGCCGGATTCTTTACATTACGTATATACAGGATTTGGAAGCGGTGATTATAAAGTAAGATTTACTAAAATGGACACCGCTGGAGAATACGATATATCATACGACAGTCTCGGGACAGCCTATTACATTTATGATCCGGTCGGAGGAGGTGACTATTTGCCGCTAATACGAAGAAATGCTCCGTCAAGTTACTCGAGGCTTCACTCATCAGTAAATTACAAAGGAAAGAATCTTGAAGCTGAAACCGAATTTGTAGCTTCGGCTGTTAACGAAAACTTATTTTTTTCTGATAATACAAAGTTTTCCGGGTTCGGAGACAGGGAAAAAATTACTCTGAAGACCGATGAAAAAAAATACGGGAAATTCGAACTTGGTCTTTCACGAAAGCGTTTCAACAGTGACCTTGAACTGACATCAAGGCTTAACGAGGTTGCATCTGAAGACAAAATCGATTTTAATAGCGGTTCAGCTGAATTAAACACTTCAGTTTACAGAGGGAAAATTTTACATAGCTACGGAAGATATATTTTAACTGGCTATGAAAAGCAATTCACACAATCAGGCAGCAGCTACATGAATACAGATAAAATAAATTCAGAAGGCTGTTTAGGAAGTTACTCTTATGCGGGTTATGCAACATTTAGCAGTCTGAACAGGGACTCGACAGATATTGAAAAAAGTTATTACGATTTTCATAATAATTATAAGACTGAACATTTTTTCATTGAGCCGTATTACAGAAAAATTATAACTGAAGAGATAACCGATCTTAATACAACGGGGGTTGATGAAGAAAAACTTGGAAGCAATTACGGATTCAGCAATAAAGACAGGTTGGAGGTAGAGATTAATACCGAGCTCGCCGTTTATAAAATTTTACAGAATGGCGACCGGTCCAGATTTCTTAACAGTTATAGCAATTCGGCAGAAATAAAAAGCAGAATAAGTTCACTTCTTTATTCAGAAACATTCTGGTCAAAAGTTGTAAACAATTATACATCAGAAGATTCTATCGATACGGATTACGACCAGCTTGAATTCAGGATTAACTATAATAAAAGCGATATGTACAGAATTTATGCTGAATATGCTACCGAAAGGACCCGCTTCATTCCGAGAGTAAGAACTTACTATGAAGTTGAGGAAGGCACAGGAAGTTTTGTATTTGTTGACGGAGAATATTTTCCTGACGAGTTCGGAAATTATGAATTTTATACTGAATTGTCAGATGCCGCAAAGAATGTAACAGGAGTCAAACTCGATCTAAGAACATATTTTGATTTTAAAGACAGGAACACGAACGACAATATTGGATATTGGCTTTCAAGGATCGATATTGAGCAGAATTTATTTTTATATGAAAAAACAACTGATCCTGATATTGCAGAGATAATGTTCCTTAACATAAAGAAATTTCAAAGCGATTCGACAGTAACAGGGACAATAGATTCAAAGACTACATTGAGCTTTATGAAAAAAAGCCGGAACAGCTGTGACTATTCTTATTACTACAAAAGAAACACCAACGGCGAGTATCTGAATTATGCGGAGAATTCTTTGCTGAAAGAACATAGCGCTGCCTACACTTACAGGTCGTATAAGTTTTCACACAGATTAAAAGGCAGATTATCAAATGGAACCAGGCATGAGTCAGCAGGTTTACTTACAGATGAGATCAATAAAAAATATTTATCTTATAATTTCAGACATAATGCAAGTGCCGGCACAAATTATTTTATCGAACTTGAGTACGGAAAAGAAACCGAAGCAGTAAGAGATATTGTATCTGACAGCTATAAGATGTCCTCAGGCATAAATTCAGGCATGTTCGGAAAAGGAATGATCCGTTCCACGGGTGAAGCGGTCAGAGTTTTTTCTGACTGGCAGATCCCCTATACCATGAATTCGGGATATGGAAGGGGATGGAGTTTCAAATGGGGTGTTTCATCAGACTACGGATTCAGTACAAGTGTGACAGGCAGTATAAACTATAACGGAAGATTTTTAGCCAACGATCCGAAGCCGTTTCATGAACTTAAAGCTGAAGTAAGGATGAATTTATAATTAAACTCTTGAATAATTGTAATACTGTTTATATATTTAGCAATAATTTTGGAGAATCCTATGAAATCACTCATCAAACTAGCCGCGGTATTCCTGAGCCTTATAATACTGATCAACTGCTCAAAAACTCAAAATTATACTTTAGTTGAAATAAACGGTCTGAAACATTATAAGAATAATGGAGAACCCAACGGAAAGTACAGACCGCAGGCAAAATTTCTATTCGAGATAAAAGGTCCTGAAAATGTACCGGACTCAATGAAAGGAATTGGCGCGGTAG
>CALMWI010000091.1 GCA_937873545.1 uncultured bacterium
AGTTTAGGTCTGAGGGCACCGAACTTTAGTCTTTCAAGTTCTTTTTCAAGTGCAGATTGATAGTTTGTAAATGATCTCATGGATTATAATTTAGTTAGGATCTCATACCCCTGCTCGGTCACCAGAACCGTATGCTCGAACTGCGCAGAAAGAGAATTGTCTTTAGTTTTTACGGTCCAGCCGTCTTTTTTTGAAGTTATGACTTCATACCTGCCTTCATTTATCATAGGCTCGACAGTAAAACACATACCCGGTTTAAGCCTGATCTTATTTAATGTAGTATAAAAATGATAGACATGAGGTTCCTCGTGAAATTCATTACCGATCCCGTGGCCGCCGTATTCCCTCACGATGGAATAGCCGATCTTTGAAATATATTTTTCTATGGCTCTTCCCACCTCGTAAAGATACGCATCGGGCTTTACGGCCTCTATCCCGCGGTACATAGCGTTCTCTGTCCGTTCAACCAGAAGTCTCGCAGATTCCGAAACATTTCCTATCATAAAAGTTGATGATGTATCTCCGAAATAACCGTCCAGTATGACGGTTATGTCAACATTCACTATGTCTCCGCTTTTGAGTATCTGATCTTTATCGGGTATTCCGTGGCACACGATATTGTTTACTGAAGTGCATATGCTTTTCGGATATCCGTGATAATTAAGCGGTGCGGGAATAGCCCCGTTACTGATTATAAAATCATGACAAAGGTCGTTGATGTTTCCGGTCGATTGCCCTTCAGTTACATAAGGAGCTATGTAATCAAGAACACGGGCAGCCAATTTGCCTGCATTCCGCATTTTAGTTATTTCTGAACGGTCTTTTATTTTAATCATTTATTTCGGCTGCTTTTTTGCCTTATTGGATTTTATTTTGTCATCCGCTTCAATTTCTTTAAAAAGATTAGCCATTTCTATCGCTGAAAGCATTGCATCCCAGCCTTTGTTTCCGGACTTTGACCCCGCCCTTTCGACAGCCTGCTCGATCGAATCGGTCGTAAGCACTCCGAATATTACAGGTTTATTGCTTTCAAGACTTACATGGGCAATTCCTTTTGACACTTCCGCCGCGACATAATCAAAATGCGGGGTATTGCCCCTAATTACGGCTCCGAGACAAACGATCGCATCATATTTGTCTTTATGAATATTTGCAAGTTTCTGAGCCGTAAGGGGTATCTCAAAAGCTCCCGGCACCATGATCAGGTCAAGATCATCCTTGCCGCCCCCGTGTCTGATAAAGCAGTCTTCAGCTCCGCCTATCAGCCTGGTCGTAATAAGTTCGTTGAATCTTGAACCGACTATCGCTATTTTTAGCCCGTCAGCCTTCAATTTTCCGTTTATTTTTTTCATTATTCACCTCTATTTAATTATTCAAATCGGTCTGATTTTCTTTTACCGGGATCTCGATAGTGAATTCCGTACCTTTACCCGGCTCAGATTCGAAGGTGATCTTCGCTCCATATGGTTTTAAAAGTGAACGAACACTGTCGAGTCCCAGTCCTGTTCCGTTCGGTTCTTCACCTTTAGCATCCTTAAACTTAGGTTTAGTAGTAAAAAAAGGGTCGAATATCTTATCTGCGATCTCGTGCGGTATTCCTTTCCCCGTATCTTTGATTTTAACA
>CALMWI010000092.1 GCA_937873545.1 uncultured bacterium
GGCCTGTGTTAGTTAGTATTGTCATAGGCGCAATTCTTGTCGTTCTCGCTTCTCTTATTTCTAGTCAGATTGCAGGAAAGGGACATCCGCTTAATGATAATGCTTTAATTGTACAGGTTTTGATCTACTGGCTGCTAAAACCAATTACGGAAGAAATATTTTTTCGGGGCTGGCTTCAGACTATTATTTCAAAAAGAGTTCACTCGTCAATTACAATATCGACAATCAAAATCTCTTACGCAGTAATTTTTACTTCTTTGATCTTCGGAATTTTTCATGTAACACTATATTTTTCCGGCATGAACGGCTATAAAGTTATAAATATGGTGCTATTTGTAACGATTCTAGGACTTTTCACTGGATATTACAGGCATAAAACGAACAGTTTACTTCCTTCGATAGTAAATCATATTGCATACAATGCAGTGGGAGGAATTATAGCGAATGTCCTATAAAATGGAGAATAACGGAAGCTGGGAAAAAATATACAGCGAACAGGATAAATTTTGAAAGATAACATTAAATCCGTGAAGAAAGTAATCAGAGAATCAAAAAAAGAATATTTATAAGGAAATCTTATGACAAAAATGTCAACAACTTACACAGGCGGACTTCGCGCCGAATCAATTCATCTTCAGTCCGGAACCAAGATACTGACCGATGCTCCGACCGATAATCACGGAAAAGGTGAAGCGTTCTCTCCTACAGATCTTTTTGCGATCTCATATACTACATGCATACTGACTACGATCGGACTGGCTGCCCAGACCCAGGGATTTTCAATTGACGGAGCTACGGCTGAAACTGAAAAGATCATGCTTTCTAATCCGAGAAGGGTGGGGGAGATCAGGATCAATATTGTTTTTCCGCACGATAATTATTCAGATAAAGAACGAACGGTGATCGAACGAACGGTTAAGGCATGTCCGGTAGGCGAGAGCCTTAATTCTGATATAAAAAGAACTGTTTCGATAAGTTATAAAAAATAGAATTTTCCTGAACTTACATTTTGATAATTTTTCCCACGCTTGAGACTGCGTAAAGCGGAATATTGATGAACTCTTTTTCCCTGCTGAATATTCTGGGTGAGATCCTTACGACTCTACCGGGCTTATATAATCCTTCGTAAACACGAAGGCTTTTCAAATTTCTGCTCGATCCGCTTTTAACTTCAACGGGGTATATGCTGTTACCGGATTTTATCAGAAAATCAACTTCAGCCTTTCCTTCAGATGACCAATAAAACAGTTGCTCATAACCTGAAGCGTTAAGCTCGGAGGCGACAAAGTTTTCAATAAATGCGCCGTTGTATTCCATGAATAACTCATCAGGTTTAAGAATAATGTCGGATGTAAGTCCAAGCATGGCTCCGAGTAATCCAGAATCGAGCATATAAAGCTTAAATTTTGATTTGTCAGAATAACCCGAAAGCGGTATTTTCGGAACGGAAACATTATAGGCGGGATATACAAGTCCTGCATTTTTCAGCCATGTTATAGTCAGCCCATAAGTAGAACTTCTGGCATTTTTTGAAATATCGCTGAATTTAAATTTTTTATTCTCTTTTGACAGCTGATATGGTATCGAATCCCATACCTCTGCGGTTTTCACAGCCTGATGAGCATCGGCATATTTAGAAAAATCATTTTTATATGCTTTTATTATTTCTTTCTGGATCTCTCTTGCTTCAGCTATATTCTGATGAACAAGATATGATTGCAGCACTTCCGGCATTCCGCCAAGATAAAGATAAAGCTTCAGCTTATCGGCAAGTTTATTATGGAAGATTTCTCCGACATCATCAATTTTCCCTTCACGGATCAATTCTGAAAGAAGTTCGTCATTATAAGCATTTAGAAATTCAAGAAATGACATAGGGTATAAATTCATGAAATTTACTTTACCTACAGGGAAGCTGCTTTTTTTGCCTACACTCACACCGAGTAGTGAGCCTGCAGCAATTATGTGGTATTCGGGAGCTTCTTCGCAGAAATATTTCAGGCTGGTTATAGTTCGTGGAGAGATCTGTATTTCATCAAAAAAAATCAGAGTATCTTTAAAGCCGATCTTTTTGCCGGTAAACATACCCAGTTTTGCTATAATAATTTTCGGATCAAGGCTTTCGGTAAATAATGGAATCAATTCCGGAGTTCTTTCAAAATTAAAATAAAAATACTCAGAATATTCTTTTTTCGCGAATTCATCAATAAGATATGTCTTACCGACTTGCCTTGCTCCCTGAAGTAAAAGCGGTTTTCTGTCCCTGCTCTTTTTCCACTCCATCAAATCATAATAAGCTTTTCTTTTCATAATTATCCTTAGCAAATTATAAAAGAAATATAAGAACTCGTTCCGAAAAATGCAATATCAATGTGAAAACTCGTTCCGAAAAATGTAATATCATTGTTAAAACTCGTTCCGAAAAACGCAAATCAGCTATAAAAATTTATAGAATATCTAAAACAGACTTTTCAGAAGTTTCTTGCCCTGTTTTTCGCCTTCTTCTTTAGCCTTGTCTTCTATTATAGATCCGGCCTGCTTCTGAATTATCTTTGTTAATGAAGGCGGAAGCACGGTCACTTTTACATCGGGATCGGAGATATCGCCTTTAGATGAAAAATCTATGCTCACTCTGCCGTCTTTGACTATGCCTGAAAGCAGGTCTTTTTTAACCTGGGCTTTATCAATCTTAACGCCTTTAGCTTTGCTGATCTGTTCGTCTATGTATGAATCAACATTTTTCAGCAGTTTATCCGATTCCGATTTTGACACGAGCAGATTGCCTTTGAATGAATGCTGATTGTTCAGCACATTGAACCAGCCGTCTTTCTGGATAGTGATATCGTAATCGCCCGTCTCGACTTTCAGCTCCTCTTCAAATGATATCTTTCCTTCTTTGTATCTGATCTTGGTATTTGCGTCTTTTTTTACCACAGCCTTTTTGCTTAAAAGGCTCAGGTCAAGCCCCATCTGGTCTAAAGTCGAAAGAGAGGATTTAACTTTTTCCATCGCAACTAAAGCCACGAGGAACGAACCTTCGTTTATAGTGAGGTCATACAATGCTTCCGGCTCGATCTTGCCTGTCTTTGGATCCATAGGCCTTATATCCGCGTGCGATCTGAGGATCAGCTTAGCCTGCTCTTTACCATCCTTGTTTGAGATCAGAAGATCGGTATCGATCTTAATATGTGCTTTATTATGCTGTTCCAGATTCTTCGGGTCGAAATCTATCTGACTGATCACGATATAAAGATCTGAAATTAAGAACTTTTGATCGGTTGCTTTAAAAAGTATATCTATTTCGCCTTTCTCGATCCCTATCTGATTCAGTTCCGCCGCGATGGGAACATCCTTCGCGTTGAATTCTTTTGCAGGCTTTTCTGATGAAGTTTCTGAGGTTGAAGACTCTTCAGCCGTTTTTTCCGCTTCCTGATTTTCCTGCTCTTCATAAGATGATCCGTCTGCGCTGCCGGTGCTCTTCATCAGCTGCGAAAGATTGTTTTCTCCCTTTTTGCCGATCGTAAGCTTCATTTTAGGTTCGGAAATTATAAACTTATTCAGTTCAAATTTTTTGTGCAGCAAAGGAAATAAATTCGCTTTAAGTTCAATATTTTCGATCGAGACTATTTCGTTCTCCATTTTCGGTCTTTCGTCAATATGAACCTTGTCGTCGGCGTATTTGTCACGCTGACCGAACTTAACCTTGTTAAGCTCAAGATACGGTTTGAAAGCAAAAAGTCCTATGCTGATATCTTCAAGCTCGAATCTTGCATTTGTGTTGGCCTCGACCTGCTCGACGATTATGTTCTTGTCGAAATAGTTTTCCAGATAGATCTTGAGTCCGAAAAGTATTAAAAGAACTAAAAGTATGAAACCTATCGCGATCCTGAAAATCCATTTTATCATTTTTTCCTCCTAGTTGCCGTACGGGTCTATCAGTCCTGCCTCGGACAGTTTTCCCGTTCTTATCTTATTTATAGGGTACCTGTAATAATCATCTTCCGTTATATGGAAAATGTGTTCAAAAACTTCAGACATTTTCACTGAAGCTCCTTCAATGAATTTTATGCCTACAATTATATTATCTCCGTCGAACTCAAGTTTTTCAACGAAAGGCACAAGATCGATCTCTCTGATCTTATCTTTGTGTTCGCGGCTGAAAAGCAGTTTTTTCTTAGATTTGAACTTCAGGATCATCTCTGTAAAATATTCGGCAGCATCGTCAGGAATGACCACAAGGTATTCGTTGTAATCTATAAAATTCATCAGCGGAGTGAATTTTCCGGTCAGTTTTTTTACTGAAACGAACTCCATGACATTGCTGAATATTTTTTTCATATCTTCTTCGATATTTCCGGCATAATCATCTTTAAAACCCATATCGGCGAACTCGCAGTCTGAAGTGAACCCGAAAGGCAGAGGGTGACTGAAGCTTATCACAGGCAGCGGATGATACCCTCTTGAATATGCTATCGGAATATCATGAATGAAAAGTTCCCGTTCAATGTATGCGTTCAGGTTTCTCTGCGTAATGAATCTCGATGAAGTCAGCCTTCTGAACTTAACCCTGTACCTTAAATCGGCTTTTGGTACAGGATGAGAATTATGCTCTTCCGGTTCGGAATGTATTTCCATAATATGCTTCATTCCGGAAGGTTTGACTTTTTCAGCAAGTAATTCTTTGCATTTAAATTTTCTCTCTATCCCGCATTTTGAGCATTTTTTTAAGCAGTAAGGTGTAAGAGATTCATTCCTCGCCTTCATCCATTCAGAGATGAGAAATTCTTTCTTTACGCCTATATCGATGAAATCCCACGGAAGAGGTTCGTCAATGTTCTTCTCAGTCAGATATTTTGTTGTGTCAATACCTTCTTCCCTGAACACTTTCATCCAGAGATCAAAGTTAAAAGTTTCGTTCCATGCGTCAAATAACGCTCCCTGATTATAAGCGGAATAAATAACCTTTGAAAGATCTCTGTCGCCTCTTGAAAAAACAGCTTCCAGTATAGATATTTCAGGATCGCGCCATGTCATGTGGATATTCGGATTTCTCAGCCTTGATAGAAGTATGCCAATCCTTTCCTTGAACAGGCTTAACGATATCTGTTCCGCCCACTGGAAAGGCGTGTGCGGTTTCGGATTAAATGGCGAGATTGACACATTGATCCGTATTCTTCCGTAGCTGTTGCTGTATCTGCCGATGTCGTTGATCATTTCGGCCATTTCGATGATGTCTTCGTTCGTTTCGAACGGCAGTCCTATCATATAATACAGTTTAATGTTCTTCCAGCCGAGTTTTAAAATTATCGACATCACTTCGATTATCGAGGAGATATCTATAGGTTTGTTGATTATCATCCTCATTCTTTCTGAACCTGCTTCAGGCGCGAAAGTGAAGGTGGTTTTTCTCCCCAGTGAAGCCATTACAGCTATTTCCTGAGTAAATGATTCTGCCCGCATCGACGGGAATGAAAGCTTTACGCCTTTTTTAGAGCAGCTTTCATACAAGTTTTCAAGCAGAGGTTCAATATTCGTGTAATCTGAAGTTGAAAGCGACAGCAGGGATATCTCCCGCCAGCCTGAACCGGTGATCATCTTTGATGACTGTTTTACAAGATCTTTAATGGATCTTTCTCTTAGAGGCCTGTAGTAGAATCCTGCCTGACAGAATCTGCACCCGCGGTTGCATCCTCTCATTATTTCTACCGACATTCTGTCCTGTGTTATTTCCATGATAGGAACGATAGGGTTGTCAGTATAATTTTCAGCCTTAAGCTCGGCCACAGCTTTTACAATATGGGTTTTTTCGTTTAAAAGCGAAGGAACATAAACACTTTCCGTTTCAGCCAGTTTCTTTAAAAGCGCTTTCCTCGTTTTTGCTTTCGTGATGTTCGCTTTATAATTATCGATCAGCTCAAGAAGTTTTTCCTCGCCGTCACCGATCAGAAACAGGTCGAAAAAATCCGCTACAGGTTCCGGATTTATGGCATTTATGCCTCCTCCGAGGATCAACGGCTTAAATCCCTTTCTGTCCTTAGACCAGACAGGAATACCGCTTAATTCAAGGATTTCAAGAATATTAGTAAAACAAAGCTCGTAGGGGAGAGTCAGGCCTACGAAATCAAAGTCCGAAAGCGGAGTCCTCGTTTCAAGACTGAACAGAGGAATATTTTTCTTTCTTAGTAGATCGCAGGCATCTTTTTCCGGAATGAAAGCTCTCTCGCAAACTATGTCATCGCGTTTATTGAGTATATGATACAAAATGTGAAATCCTTTATATGACATTCCGATTTCATACTTGTCTGGATAGATAAGAACGATGCTGACTTTGCCTGCATGGTTTTTTACGATGGTGTTTTTCTCCGCTCCGGAATATCTGAGCGGCATTTTAACGAACGGAAGGAATTCGGTCTCTATTAGGTCCGACAAAGGATTCATCATGCCTTTTATGCTTCCCCCCTCAGGATCTTTACAGCTTTCGCTCTGTCCGGATGTTTGAAGAAATAATTACCTGAAACAAGACAGTTCACATTTCTCTCTGTAAGAAGTTTACAGGTAAGATCATTGACGCCTCCGTCAACCTGAATGATAAAATCTTTCTTAAGGTCTGAACCGTATTTGTTATTAAAAATATCGATTTTCTTAAGAACCGAAGGAATAAATTTCTGTCCTGAAAATCCCGGATTGACGGACATGAAAAGCACCATGTCGAGATCATCGATGACATAATCAAGAAAATCGATCTCAGTACCCGGATTGATAGCAACTGCGGATTTTATCCCGAACGAACGGATGAACTGAAGCTGTCTGTGAAGGTGCGGGCAGGTCTCGACATGAATGGATATCATATCGGCACCGGCTTTCGCGAAATCTTCAATATATTTCTCGGGGTTTTCTATCATCAGATGAACATCTATCGTTAAATCCGAAGTTTTCCTGCAGAATTCAGCAATAAAAGGTCCGTATGTTATGTTGGGAACGAAATGACCGTCCATTATATCCAGATGAAGCCAGTCCGCACCAGAAGCCTTTACGCTTTTTATCTCGGAACCCAGATTAAGAAAGTCGGCCGATAGAAGTGATGGCGCTATGTGTATCATTCTCGATCTCCATATAAATTAAAAATTAGCCCCAAGGCTGAACATGTGCCAAGGTTTTGAGGCTGACGAATTGAAATCCCATGCCCATGAAACATCGTACCTCAGGATAAAATAACCCGCGTTCATTCTCGATCCCAGACCTGATGAAAAAAGCAGATCGTTCAGTTTTATATTACCGCTGCTGTCCCTGACCGTACCTTTAAAATCTTCATTCGTCCATGCGCTTCCGAAGTCTGAAAAAACTACACCGGTAATATTACCCAGTACCATCGGGAATGGGAATCCGAGTGCCAGATATTTAATGAAGGGATATCTGAATTCAGCGTTGACAAGCGCATATCTGTTGCCGGACCTTTCGAAAAGGCGGTAGCCCCTCATCGGATATTCGCTTGACGAATAATACTTGTCAATGATAGAATCGAATTCGTAATCACCGTTATACTTGAAGTTGAACCAGTTGGATAATCCTCCTAGATAAAACTGCTGGGGAGTATTACCTTCGCTTACTGCGCCTGAAAGCCTAAAAGCAAAATGGTATTCTCCGCTTAATCTTATATACTTCCTGTAATCAAGACCGAAGGTCGTAAATTCAATTGTGCCGCTTTTGTCCGCAGTAATATCATTAGTCTCTGAAGCGTGCAGAGCTTCGAGTCTGGCTCTTGTTCCGTTCTCAGGGCCGTAATATCCCCAGATCACATTGTCGTAGCTGAAACCTGCGTTTATGCTGAACAAAGTATTCGTATTGTCATGTACATAGGCGTCATCCGCATCTTTCCATACCTCGTTTACTATGCTTTTGACACTCAAATATGAATCAATTCTTGAATATCTGCTGAAAGGGTACTGGGACATCAGATATAATCCGATAAGTCTGTCCCGATAGGCTGAGTCTATATCTTCCTCATAGTCATCCCATATATAATAATAGACTACATCGTGGCTGATACCAATTCCGAAGTTAATCCTGTTCTCCAGATAATAGTAATAAACTGCTGCATTTGAATTCACGATGTCCTGGTTAAGATCGCTCATCACAACAAAACTGTGGTTGGACAGATAGTCGGAGAACTGAAGATAAGCGGAACCCATGACTCCGTAACCCGTCGCATAGCCTGCATTAACAGTAATAATGTCCGGAGTGAACTTCAGCTGGTAAGGTCTGGGAGTTCTAAGCTCTCTTTTCTGTTCTTCGCTGAGTACTTCCTTTGCAGTCTTATCTATCATGTTCTTGGAGAATCTGAATTTTCGCAGATCCTTTTTTGTATAATCGAATGTGGAATCTTTTTCGGTAGCGGTTTTTGAAAAATCAGTTTCTTCGTACCACCGCACATTTAAAGGGTCTTTCTTTTCAAGGATCAGTTTTTCGGTATCCTCTATGATAAAAATATCATAACCGGCTTTGAATACAGCAGTAAAAGTTATTTTGTTGGCATTGTATGAAGCCTGTGAACAGCCTGTCATAAAGTTAGTAATCCCCGAAATCCTGCCCTCGGTCAAATCTTTATAGTAAATGTTCCCTATTCCTGTTTCATCGGATATAAAGCCGATCCTGTTGTTATCAATCCAGAAAGGCGAGTATTCACTGAACTCTGCGGTCTGTGAGATTTCCGAAACGGTATCGCTTTCAATATCAAGCACATAAATATCCTTAACATTAAGGTTTCTACCCATGATCTTATCAAGCGATCTCTCGTTTATCGTCAGATCGTTAAGCCTGTCTGAAGAAAATGCTATCTTTTTACCGTCGGGCGAGAATTTAGGCTCGTTGTCAGAGTAAATATCGTCTGTCAGCTTTTTCAGCTCACCGCTTTTGATACTAAAAAGATAAATGTCAGATAATCCGTCCTTGATCCCGGTAAAACATATCTGCTCTCCATCCTTGGACCATTCCGGATAGTATAGACCGTCAAGGCCGAATTTCTGTCTTTTGATCCTTTTGCCGGTCTCTGCCTCATATATGAATAAAGCGTCCTGCTCGGAGCTTTTCGAGAAAAAAGCTATATACCTGCTGTCGGGCGACCATGCGAATCCCGGTCTTAACCAGTGGAATTCTTCGAAATCCCCGGATGACTGTCCCGATACTATTTTTCTTATTATCTCCCCATCGAAAGAACGCATAAGATAGATGTCAAAATAATCTGATTTATTGCTCAGGAACACTATTTTCTTGCCGTCAGGGCTGATTACCGCCGAATTATTGATCGAGTTGCCGTATTTTTCATGATCGGTCAGTTTTGTAGCTATGACACCGGGTTCATCTGTTTTGATCAGCGTATCCCAGTATTTAGTTTTAAGCCATTTATCCCAGTTCTGCGAAAGATCTTCGAAATTTGTTCCCAGAGCATCAAGAAAAGCATCTTCAGTTGATCTTATAATGTTTATGCCGCGCAAAATTTCTCCGATCTTTTTGCTGCCGTAAGTATCGGAAACATACTTGAACAGCGACTGTCCTCCCTTATAGGCCATATAATTGTTCAGATAATAAACATTTCCGATATAGTTGTTGTAAACTGCATCTCTGACTGTTTGGTCGGACTCGCTGTCCCATCCCCCGCGGCTTTCGTATTCGGCGATCCCTTCAATAAACCATAGCGGAAGGTTCATTTTACCGATTCCGGTCACAATAGACTGGTAATTTCCCTGGAACAGCATCTGGTTCATAACAGCATGCGTCAATTCATGATGTATCACATGCCGGAAATCTTCCCAGTTCCCGTCGTATGGAACAACTACGCGGTTTTTAAAGAACTCAGTGAATCCGCCTACAGATTCTTCAGGTATTCCGCCCATAACATTCGTTTCTTCAAAATGATTGTGCGAATTATAGACGATCACATGTATCTTTGATCTGGGAACATACATCAGATCCCGGTTCAGGTATGTCAGTGAATTTTCAGCCGTAACAGCGCAAAAATCTGCCAGCATCTTGCCGCCCTGATAGAAATATATCCTGAAATTTTCGGTTTCTATATATTTCCATTCAAAATCATGATACTGAACCTTATTTTTACCGAAAGGTAAAGCGGACATTATCAGCGTAAGTATTGAGATCATAAGTATTTTGTTCTTCATTCATCTACCCGAAAATCTAATTAAGATATAAATATATGCAAATAATTTTGATAATGCGATGATAAGTTTAATAAAATCAGCGGAGCAGTCCATTGCTCCGAAAATAAAAATAATTTAACTTGTAAAAAACCGATCATAGAGTATATTTATAACTGTAGTGTACGAAAAGATATGAACGCCGTTGACGGATAATTTTTTATATTGGAAACAATCCGATAGAATTGTAAAGGGGTCGATCATGAAGAACAATGTTAATAATAATAAAAACGGCTTAGACAATAGGATCAGTAAAAGGTTTTTAATCATTTCTTTTGCGTTTCTTTTTGCGGGT
>CALMWI010000093.1 GCA_937873545.1 uncultured bacterium
AATGTATAACAAGAAAGATTTGAAAGACTTTAAATTTGACGAAAGTTTTACTGTCAATATGGACTGGAACGCATGGATTGAGCTCGCGGGCAGAGATGGCGGATTTGTATATGAAAGAGGTAAATTTTTACTTCACAGAATACATTTAGAAGCAGAAACAAGTAAAGCTTTTACAGATGATCGCAGGAAAAATGAAGATCTGCGGATATTTAAAAAATTATGGCCTGATTTTTTAGCGCGGATCATATCAAAAATATATTCGTTGAGTTACAGATAAGTTTATCGTTGAAGTTTATAAAAATTCTTTTTATACTGTATGTGAATTAAAAGAGGACAACCTATCAGGTGAATAACTTGAATGATCCTGAAATAACGGTAGTAATACCCGCCTATAAATGTGAGATGTGTATAGACGAGTTATATACAAGGATTGCAAAAACACTTGAGAGACTATGTTTAAGCTTCGAGATCATTTTTATTAACGATGCGAGCCCGGAGAACGACTGGGAAGCGATTAAAAAACTTTCAATCGCGGATAAAAGAGTCAAAGGGATAAATTTTTCACGAAATTTCGGACAGCATTATGCCATAACAGCCGGTCTGGACAGCGCCAGGGGCAACTGGATCGTTATTATGGATTGCGACCTTCAGGATCAGCCGGAAGAGATCGAAAAGCTTTACAATAAAGCTAAAGAAGGCTATGAAATAGTTTATGCAAGAAGAGCGGAAAGGAAAGACGGATTTTTAAAGAAATTATCATCTAAGCTGTTCTATAAAGTTCTTAGCTTTCTGACTGACGTTGAACAGGATGAAACGGTCGGTAATTTCGGAATTTACAGCAGAAGATCAATTGAAGCGGTTAAAAGCCTGAAAGAAAATCTCAGGTATTTCCCTGTGAAGATCAGATGGGTAGGATTCAGTTCGACGACAATTCCGGTAGAGCACAGCGCGAACAGGGACAGGGAGTCATCATATAATTTAAGGCGGCTTTTCAGTCTGGCACTTGATGTTATGCTTGCGACTTCGAACAAACCGTTAAAACTGGTTGTGCAGCTCGGAATGCTAATCTCCGCCACTTCGTTCATTTTCGCAGTATATCTGCTAATAAAAGCACTTTCCGGTGATTATCTGATAGCGGGCTGGCCGAGTCTTATCGTTTCAATATGGTTTTTATCGGGAATAATAATATTTATACTGGGCATTATCGGGCTTTATGTCGGTAAAACTTTCGACGAAACAAAGAATAAACCTCTTTATATTATAAAGGAAACAACGGATAAAAATGACTGAAGAAAAAAAGACAAAGAAATCAATTAAGATCACCGAAAAACAGGACGCGCTTCTAAGAAAGATCGCCAACGCTATAGCTATCAGAGGCATGACCGCACCGACTATATTTTTTCTGGAATCCGTTCAGCCGCTGAATTATATTGCCAGCCAATTCATGGCTTATGTTGAACCCTTTCTGACATTCGTGATACCGCGTGAAGAATATAACGACATTCAGCAGATCTTGGAGCAGCGGAAGGGAATAGATTATTTTCTGACAATTCTTGAAGACGAGGAGTTTAAGAAGCAGCAGCACGACAAAAAGGTCAAGCAGGATATTAAAAACATCAAGAAGATGGAAAAAGTCGCTGCTGAAGAGCGGAAAAAGCTTATGGAAAAACTGAAAAAAGAGAAAGAAAACAAGTAAGTATAAAAATTCTATATTTTAGATAAAAAGAAACTCGTTGAATTTACTTTTGCTATCAATTTCTCTCGAAAACTTTGATAAAATGAGATCCGAATTTTCGGATCTTTTTATTTTCAAGCCTGTTGAGCAGGTATTTGTCAATTTTATAAAAAGTCTCAGGGAAATATTGAGATATTCTGAAAGTAAGCATTCTTAGAGCTATCATATGCGTAGGGAAGCTTATTATCTCATGAAAACCGTTATCGTTCATAACTTTTGTCGTCTGCGAATGAGTTCTGGCGTTCAGGTGAGCAGATGATATTATGGGCTTTGTTTTAAAAAACCTTTCATGAAGTATTACATACTTTCCGGAAAGCCTGCAGATATTGTCCAGTGACCTTTTCCATTCACCATCATCCAGAATATGGTAAAGAACATCAAAAGAGTGAACAACATCAAAACTCTTGTCATCCCCTATGATTTCTGATATCGGGGAGCAGATTTTTGCGATGCTTTGAGTTTTTATTCTGTCGAGACCGGTTTGAGATATATCCGCAGCAGTGACTTTGAAACCATTCTCATGCAGAAAATCTGAGAAGAGACCTATGCCGCAGCCGGCATCGAGAGCTGTTTTTTCATCCGGCAGTTCAAGCATATCAAGAACGAGTTTATACCGTTCCTTTAAAATTTTATAGATATAATAGTTTGCAGTTTCGGAATATTTTCTTGATCCTACCGAAGCTATCTTATCTTTATCAGCTTTGTGCCTTTCTATCCAGTATTGTTTGTCATCAAGCATAAATTTCCTTTTCATGAAAGCGAAAATCTAAGAAAATTGCAGGATTATTACAAACTTTTTTTTGTGTAAAATCAAAAATAGATATATATTTCAACCGGTTTTTTAAAATAAAGAGGAAAACATCATGCTGGACATGAAATACATCAGAGAGAATCCGGACAAAGTAAAAGCCGGGATAAAAAGCAAGAAAGTCGAAATTGATATAGACGGACTCTTGGAACTCGATAAGAAAAGAAGAGATATCTTAAGCGAGGTCGAGGTCTTGAAAGCCGAGAGGAATAAAGCCACTAATCTTATAGCGGAACTGAAGCGTAATAAGCAGAACGCTGATGACGCCGTGCTTAAGAGCAGGGAGATAGGCGATAAGATCGTCGGTTATGACAATGAATTAAGAGATGTTGAGAAAAATATCAAAGATATCATGATGACGATCCCGAACCTGCCTCACGAGAGCGTTCCTGTCGGAAAGGACGCTGAGGACAATATTACGGTCAGAGAGTGCGGAAAGAAAAGAGATTTTACATTTACGCCTAAAGATCATATCCAGCTTACCGAAAAACTGGGCATCATGGACTTTAAAAGGGCGAGCAGGATGAGCGGGTCGGGTTTTCCGCTTTATGTGGGAAAAGGCGCAGCGCTCGAAAGGGCCCTTATAAATTATATGCTTGAATATCATATCAAGGACGGATTTGTTGAGATAATGCCGCCGATAGTCACTCTTCCGCATTCTATGGAAGGGACAGGTCAGCTGCCGAAGATGAAAGAGGATATGTACTATTGCGAAAAGGATGATCTATATCTGATCCCGACGGCCGAAGTGACCATTACCAACTTCCACAGGGAGGAAACGCTTCACGGGGATAATCTTCCGCTTTATTATGTAGGATATACGCCCTGTTTTAGAAGAGAGGCCGGCAGCTACGGAAAGGAGACGAAAGGTCTGTTGAGGGTACATCAGTTCAACAAGGTCGAGATGGTCAAGTTCGTGAAACCTGAAACTTCTTACGATGAGCTTGAAAGTATGGTTAAGAGAGTCGAAGGAATTCTGAACGAATTGAAGATACCGTACAGGATACTGTTACTTTGCACAGGCGATTTAAGCTTCGGCGCGGCTAAATGTTATGATGTCGAGACCTGGTCACCGGCCGAGAATAAATATCTTGAAGCTTCATCATGCAGTAATTTCGTTGATTTTCAGGCGAGAAGAATGGATTTAAGGTACAGGCCTGAGGCCGGCGCTAAACTGGAATATGTTCATACTTTGAACGGCAGCGGGCTTGCGACTTCAAGGCTGATGGTATCTATTATGGAGCACTATCAGAATGAGGACGGAAGTATTACGGTGCCTGAGGTTCTGAGGAAATATACAGGATTTGATGTTATAAAATAGGGTTTTCTCACTTTCTTTTGCACGCCCGAAAAGAAAGTGACAAAGAAAAGGGCGTCGTAAAATGTCCAGTTCAGAGCTACCTGCATCGGCAGCTTCCAGCCGAGGTAATTTCCATGAAATATAAAATATACGAGCGGATCGGTAACCCCTTCCGCTTTTTTCTGAACTGATTTTACGAGGGGTAAAGATTTTTAAGGAATAGGATTTAATTAGGATATTATTTCTCGTCTTTTTTGGGAGGTTCGAATTTGATTTTTTGACTCATATGGGTACTTTCAGGTTTCCCCATACAATTTATTGCAGGTGTGAATTTTAGTTTTTTAAATGCTTCAACACTCAATTCACCAAAACCGCAATTTGGCGGATCTTCCTTTGCTATAGAAATGTTCTCTGTAAAGCCATCTTTGTTACAAATGAATCTGATTACAACAACACCGGATAATGAATCTATTTTTGCTTGAACAGGATAATTAGCCTTAAAATAATTTCTTAGAAAAGTTTTAGATTCTTCGCTTAATACAGGTCTTGTTGATGGTCCATCAGCATGCCAAAATTTTTCTTCAATTACTTTAGGAGGAAGAGGGGGTGGTGGAGGTACAGATGATATCGTTTTTATTTTTGTGGTATCAGCTTTACAAATAAACCACTTTTTTTGAAGTTCACAGACCTCCTTCCAAAGACCATTATATACAGGAAGAAGTTCGTCATATCTTGTTTTGGTTAAATCGTTACTTTTCATTGATATTTCAACTTTCTTCCACTCATTCATCTTAGCTTCATACGCAGCTTTTAGACTGTCGCATTTGGATTTTATCACATGGGAATCTTGGGAAAATGCAGAAAAGGATAGCAGGAAAATCGCAATAATAAATATTTTCAGGTTTATGTTTTTCATAGAAGTAAGTTAATGCAAGTATCCGAATAAATCAAGGATTTGATAGAAGTTATATAAATCTTCCAACAATTTCCTTTAGGTTGCCAGCAAGATAATAAGGAAGGTTGATCAAGGTAAATATTTTGCCAGATGGAGTGGAAACCATCTCGAAATGCATCATGTTTCCGCAGATCCTAACGGCAAAATCGCTTTCTGACCGATCCATAAAAAGATGAAGTGATTTTAAACTTCCGACCGCTCCGGATTTAACTTCAACAGGAATTATTGTTCCTTTAACTTGGACAATAATATCTACTTCGGCATTGCTGGCTTTTGATTCTCGTGTCCAGATCGGAACAGGGCTGTTATCAGCATAATCATTTGCGATTATTTCCTGGCGGACTATATGTTCAGCTATAAGACCTTTGTATATTGCATTCAGATCGTCATATTTGAAGAATTCAGGCTGAATACCTGTAAAGTAATTGATGATACCGGTATCAAGGAACTGGAGCTTTGGAGATTTTTTAAAATCAGTTATTGAAGGGATGTCTGTATTGGTAACGGGGTATATCAAATATATGATCATCGCTTTTTCAATCAGCCTTAAAGCTTCTCCGACCTCTCTTGATCTGTAAGACGAATTACCGAAATTCTGAAATTTTATCCTTTTTCCTGTTTCTGCCGGTACTGCATTTAAACAGTGTGTAATAATTGACTTTAAAGTGTTATTTCTGGCATATTTCTCCGCATCGCTGATAAAAGAAACTAAAAGAGATTGAAAAACCCCTTTTAATGAGCCCAGATCATTGTCAGCAAGATATGTTTTTATTATTTCAGGCATTCCTCCAACAAGAGTATATCTGTGAAAAAGTTTCATTAGTTTGTCGTGAGCGTAATCCGGGATTTTTTCTGAAGCAATAATTTCAATTAATTTATTTTCTTTTGAGGCTTGTAAAAATTCTTCGAAATTAAAAGGATACATATAGAGGTATTCTACTCTGCCTACAGGGAAACTTATATTTTTATTTTCGAGAGCTATCTCGAGAAGCGACCCGGCTGCAATGATAAATATATCCGGTCTGTTTTCATAGAAATAACGCAGCATTTTGATAGCTTGTGCGGAGTTTTGAATTTCATCAATAAAAATAAGTACGCTGCCTTTGTTAAAAGAGATGTTTTTTAATACTTGTATTGCCTGAATAATATCATCAATTCCGTAATCTGATTTAAATATCTGTTGATCGGCAAAAAGATCAAGATTGAGTTCAACGAAGTAATCAAATTCTTTCGAAAACATATTTACAACCGTTGTTTTACCGACCTGCCTGGCGCCTCTTAGTATCAACGGTTTTCTTTGAGCTCTATTTTTCCATTTTATAAGGTCTTTAATAATTTTTCTTTCAAACATATATTAGGTTCCAATTATATTTTCTTTCAATATAATAATATTTTGTAACAAAGTAAAGCATCTTTCTGACATAATATGTAACAAAGTAAAGGTTGTTTCTCGAAATTTAGAGTAAAAATACTCAATGCGTTGAGTAAATCATAAGAACATCATATTTCCAGATCAACGACGACGGGGCAGTGATCAGATCCATAAACATCGTTCATGATGTACGAATCCTTTACTTTCGGCAGGAATTCTTTATTGATAAAGTGATAATCGATCCTCCATCCCGTGTTGTTCTTGCGGGCATTGAACCGGTAGCTCCACCATGAGTATTGGACTTTATCAGGATAAAGGTTCCTGAATGTGTCCACGTAGCCGGTACGAACGAATTTGTCCAGCCAGTCCCTTTCGATGCGGAGGAAGCCTGAGTAATTTTCATTCGCTTTCGGGTTCTTAAGGTCGATCTCATTATGTGCCGTATTATAGTCGCCCGATATCAGAAGGTGCCTTCCGGATCTCCTCAGCTTTTCGAAGCGTTCAAGAGCAGCATTATAATATCTTAATTTAAAATCGAGCCGTTCGTCGCTCATCTGCCCGTTGGGAAAATAAATGTTGAACATAGATATATTTCCGAAATCCAGCTGTATGAGCCTGCCCTCTGTATCGAATTCATCTACCCCGAGTTTATAAAATACTTCATCCGGTTCTTTTTTCGTATAGACCGCCGTCCCGCTGTAGCCTTTTTTTTCCGCATGAGAAAAATATGAATGATAGCCTTCAATATTTCTAAGCTCATCGGGTAGAGTGTCATCCTGAAGTTTCGTTTCCTGAAGGAAAAGAATGTCCGGCGATTCATAGGCGATCCAATCGAAAAAGCTTTTTTTTGCCACCGCCCTCAATCCGTTAACGTTCCAGCTGTAAATTTTCATATAGTCCGCCTGCAGTAAATTATTCAGAAATTAGCTCAAAAAGCAGATTTTATCAAGCAAAAAAGTTATTGACATGTAAATGTGATTTATATATAATACTGACTAACCTAAACCAAGGGAGACAATATCATGACTGGAGCTTATTTACTGATCAACACGGCATCAGGAAAAGATGAAGCGGCATTAGCTAAGCTGAAAAAGATCAAGGGAGTTTCTCAGGCGCATTTGTGCACAGGTCTTCACGACATCATCTGCTACATCGAAGAAAAAGATCTTAAAGCGATGGGCAAGATCCTTATCGAAAAAGTAAGAAAGATCGACGGGATCACAAAAACAACCACCTGTATATCGGTTTCTTAAGAGTTTTTATTTCCGAGGTTAACAAGGATTATCCCGGATAAGATAAGGGTTATTCCTGCGGCTGTCTGAATTCCGAAAGGTTCAGACAGGAGAATTACGGCAAGTATAACAGTAAAAACAGGCTCCAGCAAATATGCCAGTGCGGCTATTGTCGGAGCTATTTTATTTTGAACATAGAACTGAAGCGAAAAAGGAATAAAAGTGGCGAACACCGCCAGAAAAGTCATATAGGAAGCCATTCTCAGATCGGTCAGAGCAGAAAAATTAGGCTTCAGACCAAGGAATCCTATCTCATAACCAAGCATATAAACCAGACCGACAAGACCGCTGACTATAAACTGAACGAACAGAAGAGAAAAGATATTTTCAGATTTGGTAAAATGGCTGATGAAAAATATCTGGAATGCGAATGAAAATCCGCAACCAAGGGTAAAAAGATCACCTTTATTGAATGAAAGCGAACTGAAGTCGCTCACCGAAAGCAGGAATACGCCGATGAAAGCTATTGCAACACTTAAATAGACTTTTGATGTGATCTTTTTTTTCCACAAAGCAAGTTCGATGAATGGAAGGAAAAGAATATAGGTTGCTGTCAGAAAGCCGGAATTTGATGCGGTTGTATATTGAAGTCCTATCACCTGAAGTAGCATGGAGAATCCGTTTATTCCTCCGATCACGCTGCCTTTATAAATCATCTCTTTATTCAGACTAATCTTTTTTTTGAAAATCATTCCGAAAATTATTCCCGCAACCAGAAATCTGGCGGATATAAGGAAGGAAACAGAAAATGTTTCAAGTAAGATTTTTCCAAAAATAAAAGTAGATGCCCAGAGAAGATTTATTATTATCAGGATGAATATCATTTACGCTCCGGGTTATGTACACTTTTAATCAGCGGTCAAATATAATTTATTTCGGGATTTATGGCAAGAGCAATCTGAATTATAAACAATATTCACAACGGTAATTACCCATTCAATAAAATTATCTTCAGGCATTACCTGACAATTTTTTCAAACAGGAAAAGATAGTTGAATTTTTGTTTGTTTGACAAGCGTATTAATCTTATCTTTAAAGTCCAGTTTCGCAATATTTAACAAACGGAGAAATAATGTCAGATGATCTTAAAAAAATACCGCCTCACGATTTAGAGATAGAAAAAGCCCTGCTGTGCTGTATAATGATGGACGAGGACTGGGACGAAAAGTTGAAAGATGTTGATATTAAGGATGAGTATTTTTATTCTAAACAGCACCAGTATATTTTTGAAGCTATGAAACACATAATATCCGAAGGGGACAAAGTCGATCTGCTGAGTTTGAAAGAGCATCTTCACATAAAAGGCAAGCTTACTGAAGTAGGAGGGGCTTCCTATCTGGGAGAAGTACTTGACGCCGTACCGACAAGCGCTAATATAAGGCACTACGCACGGATTGTCGAGAACAAATTTTTACTTCGATCACTGATCAACATAAGCACTGAGTCTATAACGGCCGCTTTCAGAGAAGAAAAAGACGCTTCGATGCTTTTGGATAAGCTGAACGGCGATATATTTTCGCTGGCGGAAAATAAAAAAAGAAATATTCCGCAGCCAATAGAAAGGGTTGTAATGGAAACTTTCGGTCAGATAGAGGAGTGGTCGAAGAAAAAAGGCGAGCTGTCGGGGGTAAGTTCAGGCTTTGGCGAACTTGACAATTACACGGCCGGATGGCAGAACAGCAACCTGATCGTGCTTGCTGCAAGACCGAGTATGGGTAAAACACAGCTTGCACTTAACTTTGCTGTGAACGCCGCAAAATCAGAGGACAGGGTCCCTGTTGCTATCTTCAGCATCGAGATGGGAAGAAAAGAGCTTGCCATGCGTCTGATGTCAATGGTATCGAATGTAAGTCTTAAGAAGCTTAGAACAGGCAATCTGGCGGACAACGAGTGGACAGCGCTCGGTCTCGGCATGGGTGAACTCGGCGATCTTCCGATATATATTGACGATTCATCTTCTCTTAATGTACTCGAACTGAGAACAAAGGCAAGAAGGCTGAAAAAAGATAAGAACATCGGATTTATCATAGTCGATTATATCGGACTTATGGAAACAGACAGCGATGTCGAAAGACATGAAGGAATTTCAAGGATCTCAAGATCTCTGAAAGGATTGTCAAAAGAACTCGACATACCGATACTTGTTCTTTCACAGCTGAACAGGGAAGTAGATAAAAGACAGGACAAAAAGCCCATTCTTTCAGACCTTAGAGAATCCGGCGCGATCGAGCAGGATGCAGACCTTGTGCTTTTCATTCTTAGACCTGAATTTTACGGTATCAAAGGACCTGACGGTAAAGATCAGGAGGGACTGGCCGAAATAATTATCGGAAAACAAAGATCCGGTCCGACAGGATCGGTATTCCTTCATTTTGATAAAAAATATCTTAAATTTGAAGATAATATCGACAGGTTTGCCGGAAATAAATACGAATTATAGCTTTAAACTAAAAATATTTGCTTGACTTATTGAAACTTCTTGATGACATTTCATAAATTAATAAATTAAGATCCGGAATGAATAATGACATTAAAAGATAAAGTTAAAAAAGTTCAGAAATTTATAACTCGTGATCTGTGGTTCGCAGATATTGAGGAACATGTTTCGGGAGCGAAAAAATTTTTTATAAAAGAGCTTCAGATGCTCGTTCTGATCGTAAAACTTTTCAACAAGAATTTTATAATGAGCAGGGCTTCTTCTCTAGCTTTTACCACTCTTCTTTCACTGATCCCTGTTCTTGCGATCATGTTCATGTTCTTTAAAGCATTCGGAGGGGAGCTTGTAGAAACAAAGATCAAACCGATGCTCTATGATTATCTGACCGCAGGAATGGGATACAACATAAGCGAATATATAGATTCTTTTTTAGGTTCTGCTACTGTTGATACACTTGGCAGCATAGGATTTATATTTCTTCTTGTAGCTTGCTACTCAATTCTTTCGTCAATAGAATCGTCATTCAACGCTATATGGCAGGTTGACAAGAACAGATCTCCTGTAGAGATGCTAAAAACCTATCTTACGCTCGTTTTTGTTA
>CALMWI010000094.1 GCA_937873545.1 uncultured bacterium
TGAATAACGATCTGCGGCTTATGAATTCTATAATATTGGAAAGGATGAGTTGATCTCACATCTCTCGGGATATTACAGGTTCTTGCCGCCATTCCCACTGCGCCTATTCTGTAAGCCTGTTCCGTGGTTACGATCCCGATTTCGTCAAATCTTCCGAGTACGCTCGGTAGAGAATAAATTCTATCAGCTATATCGAAATATCTTTTTCCTGAGTCAGAGAGTATTTTCTTAATTTCTAAAACTGTTTTATCATTCATAGGATAATTCGTTCCGAACGGCCTGACAAGCCCTTTGCCGAACCTGTTACCGCACCAGAACTGAGTGGTATTTATTATTGTAGTTCTAAGCGCTTCACATACGACCTGACCGAGCTGGTATCCCACATCTGTGCATAAAGCTGCAGTATCTCCGATATGAACTGCTATTCTTTCGAGTTCAAGAGCTATGCACCTTTCGATCTGAAGATCTTCAGGAGCTTCAAAATCAGCCATAGATTCCATAAGCTGAGCATGTGCGAGCGCATTTCCGACTGCGGTATCTCCTCCGATGCTTTCAGAAAGAACACAGAGCTTTATCGGGTTATCGTTCTGAAGCAAAAGTTTTTCTACCCCTCTGTGCTGATACCCCAGATGTATCTCAAGATGAAGAACTTTCTCTCCGTTGCAGATGAACCTGAAATGACCGGGTTCGATCACACCGGCATGAATAGGACCGACCCCGACTTCGTGAAGCTGATCGCTTTCCATCCTGTAGAACGGATAATTATTCATAGCTTTATTTTTATCTGCTCTATCGGAAGGATATCTGACCGGTTTCGCCCACGGATGTCCTTCAAAAGCGATCCCGAAGTTCTCTGAGATTTCCCTCTCAAATATATGAAGCTGCGGAAATTCTGGGGTAAGCGAGTCTAATGTAGTTATCCCTGCTTTAAGTTCATGCGATGACAGGTATATTTTACCGTCGCTGTCCTTAGCTATAGCGCAGATAAACTTCAGCTTGCCGTCTTTTTTAAAAGCGTAATAGGACAGGCAGTGATTGTCTGAATCGGCAAAGTATGATCTGAGCATATTTGCAAAATACTGATAACTTAGAACAGGAATGTCGCTGATATCCACTGAATTTGCACAATTGTATGTTTCCAAAAATAATTTCATGATCTACTCTAATTAACCAGAATGCTTATGCCTTTTTCGATCATTTCCTTCAAAAAAGGAGGCTGATAGAAACAAAGAACTATTACAACCGCCAGAAAAATAAATTGGCTGGCAGTTTCAAACGGGCTGACTTTTTCATCCGGAACGAAATCCGGATTTTCCCTCGGAGGCGAGAATACCACATGCATTACTCTTATTGTAAGAGCATATATTATACAGCAGAGGAGAAAAGCCGCTGTTATCAGAACGAACCAGTTCCCGTTCGTGACAAGTGCTTTGAATATCATCATTTCAGTGAGGAACAGACCAGAAGGCGGAAATGCCATAATGCATACTATTCCGATGATCAGAGCCAG
>CALMWI010000095.1 GCA_937873545.1 uncultured bacterium
CCATTTCGGCTGCGAAATTGCCTGGGAAGTTAAAAAAGGAAAAAGAACGAAGATCCTTAAAAATCCTACATATCAGGGACATACTATTGAATTTTACAATTCATTATCAGCCGTAGGAGATAAATCCACATGGCAGGTGGGACAGGTTGATTCATGCGGAAAAGGCGAACCTAATCAGGTAATGGAGCTCGGACATGGCGTACCTGTGATCAAATTTGACAATGTAATAACCGGTGAGAGGAAATAATCATGATAGATAAAAAAATAAAAAATATACTTCATGCTGTAAAAACTGAAGCTGAAAAGAAAAAAGTTAACGCAACCATATCATACCACAGAGAAAAAAGCCATTTGATGCGCATCGGTAACAACTCTGTTTCTTTAAACACTTATGAGGACCTCACACGGCTGGATGTAAAAGTAACTATCGGAAGAAAAATGGGAACTCACACTCAGATGGGAGATATTTCGTCTGAAGCTTATGCAATGACAGCTCTAAATATTGCGATAGAAAAAACTAAAAATTCAATTGATCTTGATTTTGATCCTATACCTGATTATATAGAAGAAAACTTTTCCGAGATCGGGCAATACGACAGTAAGCTGGAAACACTCGATCCTTCATTCAAGCAGAAAGCATATTCAAAGATCATAGAAACTTTCGGCTCTGAGTACAATTTCTCGGGATCATGGTCAAGCGGAAGCACCGAAAACTTCGTTGTGACTACAAAAAGTAAATTCGATGCTTATCACCTGGTCTCTGATCAGAATTTCAGCATTGTTCTAAAACACCCCGAGAAAAAATGGGAATTAATATCTACACAGACAGGCTGGAAAAAATCTGACTTCAAAGTAAGTAAAACCTTAAACGAGTTTAAAAAACTCCTGCCCGTATATGAGAAAAATAAGGGATTTAAAGTTAAACCGGGTAAATTCACTGTAGTTCTCGGACCGACAGCTATTGCCGAAGTTCTGGAAATGGCTTTATGGACAGGCTTCTACGGCAGAATTTATGAAGAAAAAAGAGGCTGGACATCAAAGAATAAGATCGGAGATAAAGTACTGGGAGCTAATATTTCGATAATCGACGATCCTGAGAACAAAGATACATTCATGTTCGGCTTTGATTTCAGCGGAAAAAAGAGAAAGAAATTCATTATGTGCGACAACGGAAAACTTAAGAACATAATGTATGACTCACAAACTGCGGCGATGTATAAGAAAAAACCTACGGGACATAATATCGGCGGAATGAGTACTACATTACAGACCGGCAAAGGAGATGCGTCTATACTTAAAGCAGTGAAAGATCTTGGAACAGTTCTATATATTCCCGCTCTTCATTATATAAATTTACCAAATCAGAGCAAAGGCATTTTCACCGGAAGTTCAAGATTTAACGCGGTTCTGGTAAAGAACGGAAAAGTCGTAAGCCCGATCTTTTCCACAAGGATCACCGACACTTTCCAGAGTGTTTTCGGAAATGTGAAAATAATTTCGAAAGATTCAGTCTCTGTAAACCTTTCAAACACATACGGAAGAAGAAGCCCTGTAGCTGCGTCAGTTCCGTCTTATATTGTAACTGAAGGGATTAAAATCACCGACTGCGCAGATTCATTCTAAAATGAAAAGGGCGGTTTT
>CALMWI010000096.1 GCA_937873545.1 uncultured bacterium
TTTATGCACAGGCCCTGCCTTCCAACACAATTTTCGACACAGAATTTATACTTAACAAATGGAATGATCAATGAAAGAGAATTTAAAAGAGATATTCATAAATGTTTCTACCAACGAAACAAGGGTAGCCATCGTAGAGGACGGCAGGCTGGTCGAAATGTTCATCGAAAGGCCGGACAACGAAAGGAAGATCGGGAATATTTATGCGGGATTTATAGATAATGTGGTGCCCGGTATGAATTCCGTGTTCGTAAATATCGGCGAGGAGCAGAACGGATTTTCGCATCTTGAGGATTTTAGAAAGGACCTATTGCCCAAAAAAGCGCTTGAAGGCAAATATATTTTCAAGTCGATTGACGATGACATTCTTCCGGTCGAACCCGAGAAAAGAGACTGGAAAAAGCTGGAAAAAGGTCAGAAAGCGATGGTGCAGGCAATTAAGGAGCCTATAGGAACGAAAGGACCGAGAGTAACTTCAAATATAGCAATTCCCGGAAGATATATAGTCCTTATACCTAACGACAGCGGAGTAAAGATATCCAAAAAGATCACGAACCATGCGGAGAGAAGAAGACTGAACAAAATGGTTAAAAATCTGATCCCGGACGATTTCGGCGTGATCGTAAGGACGGCGGCTGAGAATAAGGAGGCATCTTCCTTTACCAATGATATAATTTCGACTTACAATATCTGGAAAAAGATTGTTAAAGAGTATAAAAAAACCGATAAACCGAAGCTGCTCTACAAAGATTACGATCTTGCGGCAAGCATAGTCCGCGACATTTTCAACGATGAAGTTTCAAGGATGGTAGTTGATTCCAAAGAACTTTTCGAAGAGATAAGGGAATATGTAAGGAATAACGCTCCGGAGCTCGAGGGTAATATTTTACTGCATGACGAGGGTGAACCAATCTTCGACAAATATTATCACATTAATAAAGATTATTATATCAGTCTTTCGAGGGAGGTTTATCTTAAAACCGGCGGCTCGATAGTGATCGATCATACCGAAGCGCTCGTAGCTATTGATGTGAACAGCAAAAGGTTTATCAGGAATAAATCGCAGGAAGATAATATTGTCAGTCTTAATCTGACGGCGGCAAAAGAGATCGCCAGACAGCTCAGACTCAGAGATCTCGGTGGTCTTATAGTGATAGATTTTGTTGATATGGCCGATCCCGAGAACAGAGCAAAAGTACTTAACGAATTTTCGGCGCATTTAAAGGCTGATAAAGCGAAGATAAGCCTGGAAGAAATAAGTAAATTCGGACTGGTGGAAATGACGAGGCAGAGGCTGAAGCCTTCGATCACGCAAACTATATATGAACAGTGCCCGACATGCAGCGGGAAAGGTATAGTGAAATCCAAGGAGTCGATCGCCGTTCAGCTTGACAGATGGCTAAAAAATTATAAGTTCAATACAAAGAATTCTCTCGTTGATATCTCAATGAACGAGGAGCTGTATAATTATCTTACCGTAACAGAGAATAAAATGCTGCTCGAAATGCTGATCAAGAACTGGATAAAAATAAATTTCAAAGTCAACAATATGCTGACTCTTAACGATTTCAGGTGTTTTTTGCCCGGTACTGAATCCGATGTGACAAAAGAATATATGAATTGATGCGATTAGTAAAAAATTTATTGATTATTAATTTTATTTGGTTAAATTTCAAAAATTATGATGAGCGATAAGAAACGAATAGCGATAATAACCGGTGCATCTTCCGGATTCGGAAGGCTGTTTGCCGTTGAACTCGAGAAAAATCTTGATCTAGAAGAGATATGGTTGATTGCAAGACGCTCAGAAAAGCTTGAAGAAACCGCTTCAATGCTTGAAAGGGTAAAAGGAACAATTATAATCGCCGATCTTTCAACTCCGGAAGGTATCGATATGGTAATGAATAAGATCGAATTAGAAAAACCATCAGTAAGGGTACTAATAAACAATGCGGGTTTTGGAAGGTCAGAGGAATTTATTAAGGGAGATGATAAATACTATTCCGAAATGATAGATGTAAACATCAAAGCACCCGTACTGCTCACAAAAAGGCTTTTGAAATACATGAGCGAAGGCTCTAAAATATTGAATATCGCTTCATCAGCTGCGTTTGCCCCTCTTCCGTATTTTGCGGTTTATGCTGCGTCGAAGGCTTTTTTACTGAGCTTTTCTTACGCAATTGAACAGGAATTCAAGGATAAAGACATATCGGTCACCTGCGTCTGTCCGGGTCCGGCAAGTACGGAGTTTTTTAAAACGAAGCAGAAAAGTGTAAACGGGCTTAAGATTGAAGACCCGCAGAAGATCGTTGAAAAAGCTTTGAAAGACATGAAGAACAAAAAAGATATTTCCATATACGGCTACCAGGCAAATCTGTTAAGAATAATTTCGAAAATATTACCGAGAAGATGCCTTGCATGGACCGCCGGAAAGATAAAAATGCCGAAATAATTTTGAGTTATAGAACTCCCGCACAAGCCTGTTCAAGGCTGATTTAATCTTAAAAAATAATTAAAATTTTACTTGACAACATATTCAAATTGTAGTAAAATACCTATGAAAAGGGGAATTGTGAATTAATTGTGAATTTAATACAAAAACCTGTTGAAACAGAATTACGAACGCCTTGATATAGCAAAAAAAAGAAAAAGAAGGCTAATTAAAGAAGGAGAGAAAATGAGAAAATTAATGACGATCGCGATGATGGTAGCGGCAATGGCTGCATTTTCACAGATGCAGATCACAAAAAACAAAGTATTGGGTGGTGCAGCATTCGGTTACTTGATGACAACTGTAGAAGACGCAGCAGGTGATGATGTAACTGACGCTACAACAGCATTTCAGATCCCGGCAGTTGATTACCTACTAGAAGCAAAACCGAACGATATGTTCAAACTGTATCTATACGGTGGTATAGGTTACTACATGGCGAAAAATACAGTTGATGGAGATACACCCCCTAACGGAGATTGCTATGCTTCAGATCTGAGCTTCTACCTGAACCCGATGGCTAAAGGTTATTTCGCAAACAATCTGTTCGCAAAATTAGCTTTACCTTACAACTACGACAGCGTAACCGGTCAGGACGAAGATGCTGATGCTTTAGCAGAATCGAGTTTGGATTTTGTTCTTAGTGGTGGATTCGACAACAGAGAGATCGAGATGCACGGACTTACCCCATGGGATAAATTTGAAAAAGGCATGGCTTTCTATGCAGTTTATGACATGGGCGTTATGGGTAGTTTTGATTACATAGACCCAGTTACTGGCGACACAGAAACAGAAGATGATCCTGAGCTACCTTCTTATTTCGGAGTTGAAGGATTCTACGCTCACATGATGGACGGCAACATGATGCTGAAACCATACCTTACCTATAAAATGGGTATGAACGAAGATGCTGATCCGGATTCTTACATGAATATAGGAGTTGAGTTCGCAAAAGATTTCAACGAGCAGATGAATCTTGAAGCAGGATTGAATTTTGGCATGTGGATGCTAGATGATGCTGATGCAGTCGGATCAGATGAAGATTCTTACAATTATCTTGATGTTGACGCACAGTTCAATTACTATGTAATGCCTGAATTGGATGTTTACGGAGCTTTAGGTGTTGCGATGGATCTTACCACTGAAGATGACAACCCGAATTATCTTTTCGGACTTGGCGCAGTTTACACAATGAATCTTCTTAAGTAACAAAAAGAAGCAACTGAATCAAATAGAAAAAGCCTACAACTTAGTTAAAACCCCGAGCCTTCGGGGTTTTTTATTTTTTAGTCTTTTTTTAAGCTCGCGGCCGTTTCGTACAGCTTTTTCTCTTCGTCATTCGAGAGATCGAGCTCGAT
>CALMWI010000097.1 GCA_937873545.1 uncultured bacterium
TTCAAACGGCGAGCAGGGATTCAAAATTGACAGAAAAGTAGGCGCTGGTGCATGGGTAAGTTATTATACGGCTGCCGCCGATTCTACCGAATGGATAGATCATAATGCAGTTATAAATGAAGCGATGCAATACAGGATATATGCTTACAAAGGTACGGATAACTCTGACATTATCGAATCGAATCTTCTTGTGAATACTTTTCCGGCTCCGTCGAACCTGGTCTTGAACCAGATGGATCTGAACACAATAAGACTTGACTGGAAAGATAACTCAGACGGAGAGGACGGTTTTGTAATTGACAGAAAGAATTCATCCGGTGTCTGGGTGAACAATGTACAGCTTGTTTCAGGGAATACCGAAACATGGACAGATACTCCCGTGGTTATCAACGACAGCCTCGCTTACAGGATCAGGGCGTATAAAGCCGCTTTTTATTCTGATTATTCTACTGCAACTATGAGCGATATCACTTTCCCGCCGCCGTCAAATCTTGCCTATCAGAAAATGAGCCTGACGAGCATTAAATTTACATGGACAGATAACAGCGTTGGCGAAGACAGTTTTATTATTGATAAAAAGGTCGGAGCGAATGAATGGACGGTTTCTTATGCGACAACAGCAGCTAATGCGACCGAATGGACGGATAATTCCGCGCAAGTCAACTCGGACATTCAGTACAGGATTTACGGAAAAGCAGGGAGCAATTATTCAAATTACGCTGTTTCGGAAGTGATAGACAATACAATACCTGAACCTACAAGTCTGACTTACAACAAGCTCGACATTAATTCAATAAGGCTCAACTGGAGCGATAACAGCACAGGCGAAACGGGCTTTGTTATTGACAGATCCGTTAACGGAACATGGACGAACTCATTCGCAACCACAGGATCGAACGCAACGCAGTGGACTGATGACAGCGCAGTCATAAACGCGGATCTCGTTTACAGAATAAAAGCATATTACACCACATCATACTCCAACACAGTTGAAACAGGCATAATAAGCAATACTTTCCCAGCGCCTTCAAACTTCACAGCGCAGGTAACCGGAATGGACATCACTCTCAACTGGACTGATAATTCGATCGGCGAACAGGGCTTCATAATAGACAGAAAATACGACGGCGGCCTCTGGCAGGACTTTTACGCATATGTTGCAGCCAATACGATCACTTGGAATCAAACCGTAGCCGACACCGGAAAATACTATTACAGAGTAAAAGCATATAACGGAACAGACCAGAGCGCAACATCAGCCGTAGCCGAAGCATGGGCAAAACAAACCTTGAACGAAATGATCCTCGTCCCCGCAGGCACATTCATGATGGGTCAAGTCGGCGTAGCCGAACCCGTACACGAAGTTACAATTACGCACAGCTTCTACATGGCCAAATACGAGACCACAC
>CALMWI010000098.1 GCA_937873545.1 uncultured bacterium
ATTAACCCCGACTACCTGCGGGATTATCTCACCTGCTTTTTCTATAAACACTCTGTCACCGCGCCTTATGTCCTTGCTTTTCATATCATCAAAATTATGCAGTGTCGCCCTTTTAACAACTGTCCCGGATAAATATACCGGTTCGAGGACAGCTACAGGCGTAACTGCGCCGGTCCTTCCGACCTGGAAAAGAATATCTTTTATTATTGTTTCAGCTCTGTCGGGAGCGAATTTGTATGCCATTACCCATCTTGGAGATTTTGCCGTATCTCCAAGTTCCTGCTGAATTTTTATACTATTTACTTTTATCACAAGCCCGTCTATATCGTATTCAAGATTGTTCTTTCTCGTTTCCCAATAATTACATTCATCTATCACTTCGGAAATATTTTTGCATATTTTACAATACTCAATCGTAGGAAAACCTGATTTTCTTAAAACTTCGATATTATCCGAATGGTTTTCTTTTGATAAATCGCCGTCAAGATAGTAGCAGAACATTTTAAGAGGTCTTTTCCTTACTTCTTCCGCATCAAGAAGTTTTATAGAACCGGCGGTCGCATTTCTCGGATTTGCCAGCAGTTCAGTTCCTTCTTTTTCCCGAATTTCATTTAGAGCTTTGAAATCAGCTTTTGCTATATAAATCTCTCCTCTTACCTCAAAGCTGTGATTATCCTGAAACTCAAAAGGAATATCTTTTATTGTAGTAAAATTCGAAGTTATCTCATCACCATACTCCCCGTCTCCCCGGGTTGCGGCATAAATAAGTTTTCCTCCTTCGTAAACCAGCGAAACAGCTACCCCGTCGATTTTATATTCTACGCAGTATTCGATTTCTGTATTATCAGAAAGCAGCTTTTTGATCCTCGAGTCGAATTCTATCAGATCGTTGCTGCTGTAGCTGTTGGTTATGGAAAGCATCTTTTTTTTATGTTTTACCTTCCTGAATCCTTCAGTAAGGTCCGAACCTATGGTTACTGTCGGGGATAAATCATCTCCCGCAGATTTAAAAAGATTTTCCTTCCCGTTCTGATTCTCAAGAACTTCAAGCTCTTTTAAAAGGTTGTCATATTCAAAATCTGAGATTTCTGAAACGCCTTCTTTGTAATAAAGGCCGTTATACTTCTTGATTTTCTTTCTTAAATTGCTGATTTTTTTTGAAAGCTCATTCATTTGCCTTATCCAGCAGCTCTTTCAGTTTTTTCAGATCATCCCAGGCAGGATATTTCCAGTTCGGATTTCTCAGCAGAGCTGAAGGATGATAAGTAACTATTACGGGAATTCCTTTGTAGCTATGGATCTTTTCGCGAAGGTCCTTCATTGTAGATTCTTTGTTCAAAAGTCTGACAGCCGCTATCCTGCCCAAAGCCAGGATGTATTTCGGTTTTAAAAATTCAAGCTGTTTATCAAGATAACCTGAACATTTGGCAATTTCGTCTGGCAGCGGATCACGGTTGTTCGGAGGACGGCACTTAAGTACATTGCAAATAAAAACATTTTCTCTTTCTATTCCGATCGCGGAAAGCATTTTCGTAAGCAGCTGTCCAGCCCTGCCGACGAACGGTTCTCCGGATTCATCCTCGTCAGCACCCGGCGCTTCACCTATTATAACAAGCTTCTCTTTATCTGATCCAGATCCGAATACGATATTTTTTCTTGTTGAAGATAAACCGCATTTTGTGCACCCGGAAACTATTATTTTAAGTTCAGCGAGCGATAAAGCGTTGACTTCGTCAATAGTTTTCAAAGCCGGTTGTAGTTTTCTCAATTTGTACCTTAACTTAAATTCGGGTATTTCCACAGACAAGTATTTCGAATATACAGCCCTGTAATATTCAAGATACCTCCTCACATCATTTCTGACCGTTTCGATCATAAATGACTTATTTGATTCTGTATTATTCATTTCTTTCTATTCGGATCAATAGTCCATTACGCATCTGAAACCTGTTGCGTTGCCTGTCCATTTTCTGCCTTTAAAATCCCGTTTGGAAACTGTTAGGCCTGATTTAATATCTTTCCAGCTTCCGCCTCGTATGGTTCTGTAATCCTGCCCGTATTCCATTAACAGTTTTCCTCCGGGATATGCAACAGCGGGCGAAGATGTCCACTCTGAAACATTACCGTCCATATCGTAAAGCTTAAAGTCATTAGGCTCATAGCTCTTTACGTCGGCAGGTCCGTCGAGCTCCGGATTCAGGTCGTAACATGCCATGTTGGGGTCAATATCATTGCTGTAAGGATATTTAAGACTGAGAAGTCCTCCTCTTGCGGCTTTTTCCCATTCCGCTTCTGTAGGAAGTCTTTTTCCAGCCCATTTTGCATACGCTTCCGCATCCTCGCATGATACACCCACTATCGGTTGCTGTGGCCCGTTAAACCTGTCAAAAAGAATGTGCTTAGGAAGCTTGTATCCCGTCTCTTCAACAAATATCCTGAACTGTGAATTAGTTACTTCATGCTCGTCAATATAAAATTCTTTTACTTCGACTTCATGCACAGGCTTCTCGTTCTCGCTTTCCATATCGCTGCCAATCTTAACCGTACCCGCAGGTATCAGCACCATATTCATATTGTCTTTTAAATTTTTATAATACTGCATATTTCTATTAATTCGTTTTGATTTGGGCTTAGTTTCGCCTGCTGATGTATCTTTCGCTGCTTTCTTTTCCTTTTTTGCGGCAAGAGCTGCTGCTATAGAATCTGCTGCTGCAATAGAATC
>CALMWI010000099.1 GCA_937873545.1 uncultured bacterium
CAAATTTATCATAGTTTTTTACTCTGAAATAAAGGTATATATCAATAATTTCGGGATCATACTGGAGGCTTTTCTGATACTTAACTTCATCAATTACTCCGTATTTTTTTTGTAGCGATTTTATATAGAAATAATTGAAAATATTATCATAGTTCTTTTTCGTTTCCATTTTGCTCCAGAACTTTTCAACATCTCTTACAAATTTATTCTCGATAAAAAACAATGTATTTTCAATATTATAACCCGAATTGATGTAGTATAAAAATATGTATAATTTGATAAATCTTGTCGAATGATTTATGTAGTTATCAAAAAACTTATGCCTGTGCGGATTTTTTGTGATCGCACTGTACTCGATATTTATAACGCTATATGCCGAAGCATAATCCTTTTCATACATAAACTTGTCAACTGCCATTGATGCCACATCGTGGTCAAGCGCATTATACTGAGTATTGTAATCATAGATCGCATTGCAGTATGGTTCCTCATACTTTTTATTGAGTACAAATGTATTTAACATTGAGAATAGAACGAATAAGCCTGCGAACAAATATATCGTTTTTGCGTTTTTAAATCTATGACTTAAATGCATTAATCCTGAAGAGAAAATAAGAAATACACCTGCTGAAGGCACATAATTTCTATGCTCTGCAGCGAGCTGAAGTCCGATTACTGATGATTCCATTAAGTGATTGATTAAAAAGAAAAATATCCCGAAAGTAACGATCTTGTATTTTTTGGTATATTTTGGAATTACAGATAAAATAAATACAGTTGTAACTATTAAAATAGATACATAAGGCATGATCTGATAAGGTGCTTTAAGCCAGTCGAAAGAATAAAGAAGATGGAATCTTCCCACAAACGGGAATATCATCTGTGAAATATAGTGGATCAAAATCTTTGGCTCAATAAAGAGCCTCTGAAGCGGAGAAAATTCTCTGTTAGGATATTCGTTCTGAAATACCGCCCAGATATTTGTATCCGTCCCCGATGAATAAAAAAGATATATAAAAAGCACAGCTACGGCAACTGATAAAACTGCGTATAAAGAGTATTTTTGAATTTTACTCATGCCAGAATTATTATAAAATGACCACTCGATATACAAAACAGACGGGATTAAAAGAAGGCTGTTCTGCTTTGACATCAGAGCAAGCACTCCTAAAATAACAAATGCGGCTAAAAATATTTTATTTGTACCGTTATTCTGTATCTTAAAATTTCTGTGTCTCAAATAAAAGAACATGGCTGAGAAATAAAATAACCCGGACATTGAAGTCATTCTCTGAACTATATAAGTCACAGCCTGAACATTAATTGGCGCGGTCATCCATAATAATGCAGTTAAAAACGCAATCATCTTAACATTACGCAGATCATATCCGTTTTTCAACTTTACTGTCAGAAAAAGCTCAAGAATGAACAGATAAAGAAATATTCCGGACAAAATATGAATTATCAAATTTACGAGATGATATCCGAACAATTCATATTCACCGATATTGTAATTACCGCAAAAGACATATATGTCAAAGATCTGAAAAAAGTGTTCTCTTTAAAAAAGTCCGGATTAACAACTCCATCCCGGATCCCCTCGTTATTCACTATTACAGGGAGGTCGTCATACTGCCAGACATCTTTGAAAGACGGTAAATAAACAATAAATGTCAAAAGAATTAAAATCGCTATATGAGTTTTCTTGTTTGCACATACATCTTTCATAAATTTCTCTTCGCCTTTCACTATATTACTTCATACTACGAATATACTCTATAAAAATTTGATATTCAAGCGGATAATTATTTATTGCTAATATACAACGGTTTGATTTGTATATTTTAGTTCAAACACAGAATAGAATGAATTTTTATAAACTTCTACATAATTATTGCTTCGAATGAATCTGTCGTAAAATTTGTAATATTGCATAGCTTTTTTCTCAAAACCACTGTTAGCTATCCATCTCTCGCCCTTATCTAGGTAAGGCCACAGCTCATATCTGTGTGTAAACAAAGAAGTAATTATAAAATCTGGCGGTTGCAATCTGAATTCTTCTTTCATGGCATCAAGATCATT
>CALMWI010000100.1 GCA_937873545.1 uncultured bacterium
GAATTTATAAGATCCGTGACCATTTTCTGCGTGATGAAAGGAGCATCTCCGACGAATACGATAACATTTTCAGATCGCCCCTTCAGAGCGGGTTCTGCGCACATAACAGCGTGTCCTGTTCCTTTTGCTTCGGGCTGAAGAATGTATTCAACATTCGTTCCGAGAATTTTTCTTATAGGGTCAATATTTGAAGGGCTTACGACGACCGCTACGCTGCTGACGGCTTTGACCGAAACAGCTTTCACGATATGTTCTATGATAGTATCACTACCGACCTTAAAAAGAGCTTTCGGAAGGTCGGATCTCATCCGCGTTCCTTTGCCTCCCGCGAGGATCAGTGCGGAAATTTTGTCAGACATGGTTTTTCAGCCAGTCGTTAAGATCTTCGCGCTTCGCGTTGGCGACAAGCACTTTAAGCGGGATCTTATTCACGAAATATTTAAATACATGTGAATATTGTTCGTAGTTACCCCGTCTCGATTCGCCGATAATAAAATAAATATCTTCCTGTGTGAGTTTAATTTTCGACTGAGTGAACTGATCGGCAGCAAATATCGCGAATCCTTCAAAGAACCAGACCGGACCCATCGCTTCCTCATCGCCGTTTAAAATACGGACATGAAGCCTGTGGCAAATTTCATGCGTCAGAAGTTTAATATAGCTGTCAGGTTCAACTCCCTGAGGATAAACTTTCGCATAATATTCGGGGGAGACCGCTATAAGATTTCTTTCTTCAAGTGCGCCGCAGTAACTTTCAGGGAGCACCATTCCGGGGTCCATTTTACAAAGTTCGAGAAGAGTTCTGTCGAATTCATTTTTGACATCGAAGATCATGACTTTATCAAAAAAACTTTCATGAACCAATGAAGACCATCCGTATTTTGCCGCGAAAGCGCGGACATTCTCAAGTGCTTTGATAATATAACCTTCAAATTCGGCTCTGCGCGGTTCGAGTGTTTTTGGAAGTATAAGGCTGTATGAGATCATTTCTTCTCCTCATCTTTCCGTTTTTTAGTTTTAGCATAGCCGATAGCCACCCATGAAAGCCCGACGGCGATAAGAGCTAAACCAGTACCAGGAGTTCTTCTTAGAAAGCCGACCCCCGCACCGATAAATACAATGCCTACAGGTATAAATACTTTAAAATCAGGCTTATTCCTTTCCATAACAGCAACCCTTCAATTATTTTCAGAATACAATTTACTGCTTGTAAGATAATAAGTCAAATAAAATAAAAAAGGGCCTCTTTCGAGACCCAGTATTTTAATTAGAATATTTATCGCGCCTTTTAATGCCTCTCATGTGCATCTTGATCTTCATAGCTCCCTGCTTTTCTTTCTCAAAAGCTTTTTCCAGAAATCTCTCTCTTTGCTTCGACCTTTTTTCAAAGAAAGCTGATTCACGCTTGAGTTTGATATAATTTTCATATCTCTTAGCAGTGAGTTCACCGTTCTCGAGAGCTTCATTAATTGCGCAGCCCGGTTCTGTCTGATGAGAGCAGTTTGAAAACCTGCACTGGCTTTCAAGTGTAACAACATCTTCAAAGGTATTCTCGATCGATTCAAGAGAAGCTACCGGTTTCAAGTCGCGGATGCCGGGATTGTCTATCAGGATCCCGCCTTCAGGGAACAGAAGCATTTCCCTGTGGGTCGTCGTGTGCCTTCCGCGCTTATCCGCTTCTCTTATTCCTGAAACGAACATTTTATCCTCGCCGAGAAGAGCGTTGATCAAAGAAGATTTACCTACACCTGAAGATCCGACAAAACTTACCGTCTTTCCTGGCTTGATGTAATCGAATATATCTTCCAGACCGTCGAAGTCGATAGCGCTTACTGCGTGTACGGGCAGACCTTTAGAAATGTTCTTTACCTTAGCGATGTAATTTTCCCAGTCCGAGCAGATGTCTTTTTTGTTCAGGATCAGAACCGGCTGTGCTCCGCTTTCATAAAGCATTACGATATATCTTTCGATCTTTGATAAATTGAAGTCACGGTGATCCATCGCTGCGACATAAAATACAGTATCAATATTGCTTGAAATGATGCGTATTCCGCCGTCACCCGCTTTTTCAAAGTTCCGTCCGAATGTGTCCTTGCCTTTTCTGATCAGTTTTGTCTTTCTCGGCAGAACTCCCT
>CALMWI010000101.1 GCA_937873545.1 uncultured bacterium
ATTCATGAAGTTTATTTTCCTTATGTTCTGGCTAATCCGCTTACAATTATACCGATGATACTCGGAGGAATAAGCGCAGTTTTCTGTTACTTATTATTTAACGGAGGATGTATCGCGACACCGTCGCCAGGTAGTATATTTGCAGTTCTTGCTATGACTCCTGGAGCGAATATGATTGGTGTTATTCTGGGAATTGCTGTGACAACTGTTGTTTCATTTGTGTGCAGCAGTGTTGTGGTCAAATCAGCTTATAAGAATTTCGATGAAGAAGCTGAAGCCGGTAAGTATGCAGAACTGAAAGCTCAAAAAGATGCGATGAAATCTACAGCAAAGGGAACCTTAACGGCACAGACTGCTCATTCAGTTTCTAAGGTAGTCGTTGCCTGTGATGCCGGAATGGGGTCCTCTGCTATGGCTGCAGCCAGTCTGAAGAAGAAAGTCAAGGAAGCTGGACTGGATGAAATTACCGTAGTCCATTCCTCCATTTCTAAAATTCCTGAAGATGCAGATTTAATATTGACGCATGAAAAACTCTATCCGAGAGCGATAAAGGAACAGCCGGGAAAAGAAATTATTCCTTTTGACAGTTATCTGAACTCGCCTGTATTCGATGAAGTCGTTCAGCGCCTGGCAGCACAGGAATGAGGTGACGGTCATCAAAGCAGTGATGTACGGCGCCGGTAATATCGGGAGAGGATTTATCGGCGCATTGTTATCTCAAATCGGATACGAGGTTGTATTTATTGATGCAAATGTTTCAATCGTAAATTTGATCAATGAAAAGAAAAAATATGTTCAGGAAATTGTTGGAGACAAGCCTGAAGAAATATTAATTACCGGTGTCCGTGCGGTTAACGGGACAGATCGTGCAGCAGTGGCTGCAGAAATTGCTGATGCAGATATATTAGCTACCGCTCTGGGTGCAGCCGTACTTCCGAAAGTTGTTCCGATCATAGCAGATGGACTGGAACAAAGGTGGCAGAATAATCCTGATAATAAACTGGATCTGCTAATCTGTGAAAATCTTATGAATGCGGATCGTTATCTGAATGATCTGTTAAAAAAAGAGTTAAATGCGCCATATGATACTTTAATGGATGCTAATCTCGGATTAGTTGAAACTTCTATAGGACGCATGGTCCCCGTCATGAATGACGAAACCCGGGAAAAAGATCCTCTAAGAATATGCGTTGAAGCGTA
>CALMWI010000102.1 GCA_937873545.1 uncultured bacterium
GCTCGCTGTCGGCCGTTTGATTTACAGATTGAAACAACGGAAACAGGGAGTCTTTAAATCGGTTGATAAAATCAGAATTGCTCCCTGAAGCAATCAGAAGATTCAATCGCCTGCCATTCTTCAGATAAAATTCTGCAATGTTTCTCAGATCATTATTGCTCTCTTTATTTTGCTGCTTGACCGCCATTGTTTCTTCAAGCTGCTGCATGATCTCCGTTTCTTCCTGCGCCGCCAGATCGTATATGTCGTTAAAATATTCATAAAAGGTGCCTCTATGGAGTTGTGCAAGATCGGTAATTTCTTTCACGCGTATTTGATCGATGCGCTTTTTTTCGTACAGTGTCCAAAAGGCGTCGACAAGTCTTTGTTTTGTCGCTGCAGTCATTTCAGGCTGTTTTTTCATAAATTTCTCCTTTACCATCCGACAAAGCGTTCAGAATTGTCCGTTGATGAATCTGGATAAGTTAATATAATTTAATCATACGACATGTTGTAGGTCGATCAAAAATACAATCTCAAGGAGTTTTTATGGTTAAATTTCTTTCAAAATACAGCCTGTATCTGACAACGGTGTAAATTCCGGCCGCAGAGTACCATCTGTCCGGGAAAATAAGGCCACCCTTCCGCTAAGATAGGGCCACCTCTCCGGAGAGAGGACCATTCACCTCTATAATTGAAATAGCACGGTAATAATCGTGACTACTTTTTTTAGGAGGTTCAAATGGTAGATTATAAAGAAATACTCAGGCTTTATGATCTTGGATTCAGCCAGAGGCAAATTGCTTCCAGTATCGGCAGTTCACGAACAACAGTCAAGGAGACGATCGTGGCAGCACAAACGGCGGGGTTACATTGGCCGTTTGACGAGAAAACCACAAATCAAGATTTAGAAAATTTGCTTTTTCCAAATCTGTACCAGCGCACTAAATCCAGAAAAGAGCCGGACTACACTTACATTCATAAAGAACTGGCTAAACCGGGTGTTACTTTGACGCTTCTCTGGTCGGAGTATTGTCAGGAATGTCGAATAAGCAATGAGATACCTTTTATGCATACGCAGTTTAACGAAAAGTATCGACGCTGGGCCCAAATTACCAAAGCAACAATGCGCATCTCTCATAAACCTGGAGAAGCGATGCAGGTCGACTGGGCTGGTAACACGATTCCGGTTTATGATTCAGTCACAGGCGAGTCTTCTCCCGCTTATCTTTTCGTTGGTGTCCTTCCCTGCAGCTGTTTTGTTTATGTGGAAGCCTGCTCTGATATGAGATCCGAGAACTGGCTAGCCTGTCACGTCCATGCTTTCAATTACTTCCAGGGTGTTCCCAGACTGCTTATTCCGGATAATCTCAAAACGGGTGTGAGTAAAAACACTCGTTACGAAACGATTCTGAACAGAAGCTACCAGGAATTAGCCGAACACTATGATACGGCTATAGTGCCTGCACGTGTAAAACATCCACAGGATAAGAGTTTAGCCGAAGGCAGCGTAAAGAACATTTCGATCTGGATTATCGCAGCTCTTCGCAATCAAAAATTCTTCTCAATAGAAGATGTCAATCAATCCGTTCGAGTTAAACTAGAAGAGCTCAATAACAGGCCTTTTAAAAAAAGAGAAGGAAGTCGCCATTCTGCTTATCTGAATGAAGAAAAAGAGTTTATGAAACCTCTTCCTTTATCGGATTACGAACCTTCCGTATGGTCTACAGCGAAGATCGGTCGTGATTATCTAATCACGGACGGTTTGAATAAGTATTCTGTGCCATTCGATTTAATCGGCGAACAAGTTGATATCAGACTGACGCCCAACATTATAGAAGTCTTTCATAAGGGCAGCCGTATAACATCCCATCTCAGATTTAGAACTGCACAGCGCAGCCCGATCATAAGACAGGAACATATGACTCCGGAGCACCGGCAATATCTGAACTATAACTCTGAATCTTTCAAAGAATGGGCGTTTTCTGTCGGTCCCCAGACAGAGGCTGTAATCAACGCTTTCCTGAGTTCCGGAAAGGAGCCGGAACAGGCTTATAAAGCTTGCGCCAGTCTAATGCGTTTGGAGAAGAAGTATGGAAGCAGAAAGCTTGAAGCCGCTTCCGGGCAGCTGCTTTCTTTTTCTGATTCTCCTTCGGTCAGAAATATCAGCGCTATTTTAAAAAGCAGTTTGTCTCAAAATGCTCGCGACAAGGATGTTTCTTCGAGGATAGAAGACAGCCGTTTTGGAATCACCAGAGGTGCTGCTTACTACAGCAGAAAGAAATCTTCCAATGACGACTAATGCCTCCACTATCGAAACGCTTAAAGCGATGCGCATGAGCTCCATGGCTTCAGAACTGGAAAACCAGCTCAATGATCCGGCTTTTAAACAGCTCGGCTTTGAAGAACGGCTTGGATTAATGGTCGACGCCGAATGGAATAAGCGGCAGTCCAACAAGATTAACAGGCTCCTGCGCCTGGCTCGTTTCTCAGATCCAAACGCGCTCATAGAAAACATCGAGTATCATTCAGATCGAAGGCTTGATAAAAGTGAACTGCTTCGACTTTCAACTTGTCTTTATATCGAAGAGAAGCGTCATGTCATCCTTCAGGGTGCTACCGGGAACGGAAAAACTTATATCGCCTGCGCTCTCGGCAACGCTGCCTGTAGAAAGTTCAAGACTGTTCGTTACGTCCGAATGCCTGAACTTCTGGATGAACTATGCGTGGCAAAGAACGCCGGCGAAATGAAAAAGACACTTAAATCTTATCAGAAAGTTGACCTTCTCATCATTGATGAATGGCTTATCCGTTCTCTTTCTGCTGAAGAATCTTACAATTTGCTGGAGATCATCGAATGCAGGTCTTCTTACGGATCGATGATTCTGTGTACTCAGTATGAAACAGATGGCTGGTACAGACGAATTAATCCGGACTCTGAGGACAGCAGCCCGATCTCAGATGCGATCATGGATCGCATCATTCATAATTCCTATGAGATTTTGATCGATGGTCAGGTGTCTATGCGCGAACGCCATGGTTTGAAATCATTGATTTAGTCAGCTATCTACTCGTATCTTATTCATGTCGGCAGAATCCGTGTTCTTGAGCTTTCTGCCGGCCAGGTGGTCCTCCTTCCGGAAGCGTGGTCCTATTATCCCGGAAGGGTGGCCCTAAATTACCGGACAAGTGGTATATTTGCGCCGGAATCTACAAAGTTTAATTTTCAAATTTAATGCAGAGGAAATAATCTAAAATGACTATTTTGGCGGTTACGATCACACTCGTAAACAACCGCAAAAAGAAAGTTTTAGACAAATAAAACGTTATTGTATCTGTTTTCGCAATCTTGCGGAGAACGGTTTTTTGAAAGCGCATTTAAATTGACCTCGGGCTGCTCAGCCCGCGATTTCTCCTATTTCATGAAACAGGTAGAGAAAGATTAGAAAATCAGAATAAAATAATAAATGATAAAAAAAGAGATACTACCTAATCAACTATGTTGATTAATGATAATATCTCTTAATTTCATTTGTTACAAGCAAAATGTTAAGGTAAATAAATCAATGTAAAAAACTAACAAATTTAAAAAAAACTAAGCTAACCAGACTTTTTCTGATAAA
>CALMWI010000103.1 GCA_937873545.1 uncultured bacterium
GATCGGAACGGAAAAAGACTTGAATACGCTCTCCTCGCTGCCATGACCGGTCAGCGAAAGTGTTTTTGTGGCCTGAAATATAAGTTCTGATTTTTTTTCGTCCCTGATATAAAGGGAACAGGCATCACAGTCGGCGAATTTTATGATCTCATCGACAATCAGATTAAAAAGGTTCTGAAGTTTGGTCTCTGACCCCAAAGCTATTCCGATCTTATTGAGGGCGAAAACCAGTTCCTTATAATCCATAATGCTCCTTTCCTATTTAATTTCCTCGTAATCGGCTTTCTCTATATTTTCTCTTTCAGGTTTTCTTTTTGCGGAAAATTTTCCCGATAAAACCTCCCACCTGCCTTTCAGTCTTCCCAGCTGATAGGCCACATAAAGTACGGCGACGAATAATAATGCTCCCCAGGTATCCATGTTCTCTCTTTTTTAAATTTTTAAATATTTACTGTCATCGATTCCGTTTTCTATCTCTTTTATGATCAGCTTTAGATGATCTTTATTGTCAGGCTCAAGTCCGTCAATATTCACTATAAGAAGCGGACACTCTCTGAAATGATCGAAAAAATATCTGTATCCCTTGTTCAGACCGTCAATGTAAGCTTCATTGATATCCTTTTCGAAACTCCTTTTTCTCCTCCTGATATTATCGAACAGCATTCCGGAATCGGGAGCATGAAGGTATATCACCAGATCCGGTGTGTGGATATTGGGGTTCATCACTCTCAATATCTGATTGTACAATTCGAAATTTTTATCATCGAGATTGTATGAAGCGTAAATCTGATCCTTGTTGAAAATGTAATTGGTCACTATGTTCTGATTGAACAGATCCCCGAATGGCATTTCCATCTGCTGCTGATACCTCATTGTCAAAAAGAACAGCTGGAGCGGTAAAGCCAGTTTTTCGGGATTTTTATAGAAATCAGCCAGGAACGGATTTCCCGAATAATTATCTTTTATCAGATTGGATCCCAGCTTTGCGGCAAGTTTCTGGGCAAGCTGGTTCTTTCCGCTGCCGGTAACACCTTCTACTGCTATGTATATTTGCTTTAAGTTGAACTTCACTCTATACCTTTTTTACTTCCGAACTGTCTGAACATTTTTTTAAAACATCTGCGAATATGACCGGTTCAATTTCCGCTGCCGGCACAAGCACGAACTTCCTGTTCTTGTATTCCGGATGAGGGATGATAAGGTCTGATGTCCTTAACGATCTGTCACCGAAAATAATAATGTCTATATCTATCGTTCTCGGCCCGTATTTCAATACTCTTTCCCTGCCCAGTTCCTTTTCTATACGGTGTATGATCGCAAGAAGTTCTTCCGGTTCTCTGCCGATAGTTCCCGAAACCGCCATATTATAAAAACTGCTCTGCTCCTTATACCCGACAGGCTCTGTTTCATACACCGATGAAGCTTTTTCTATTTCAAAACCGTCTCTCGCAAGGCTTTCGAGAGCATGCTTAAGATTTTCACTCCTGTTCCCCACATTGCTTCCAAGCGACAGGACAATTTTCTCGCTCATTTCCACCTTCAAGCGGTTTTAGTTTTAGTCTCCGTGAATAATATAAGCAATAAATTTAGTATTATAAAGATAATTTAAACAAAATTTCAGAAAATTAAACAATTGATATAACCGCGTAAAATTCTTATTTTGCACGCTATGAAAGTAACGGCTCTGATAATATTTATTTTCCAGATGATCTCTTTTTCCCAGTGCGGAAAATGCGACAGCATAAAATATACCGTCAGTTCGGCAGTATTTGAGACTGACTCCGGAACAATGCGCTTTACTTTCTTCGAAAATGAAGCTCCCGTTCATGTAAAAAACTTTAAGGACCTTGTATCTTCCGGGTTCTATAACGGGAAAGTTTTCCACAGGGTGATACCCGATTTCGTGATCCAGGCCGGAAGAGATTCCTCGGCTGATGAAGCTACAATACC
>CALMWI010000104.1 GCA_937873545.1 uncultured bacterium
GATAAAATAATTCTTACAAGCGGCAGGATATCGTCAGAGATCGTTCTTAAAGTTATCTATGCTGGAATAAAGATGATAATTTCAAGGAGCGCGCCGACTCAGAAAGCGATTGAACTGGCAGAAGAGAACGGGATCACACTGATCGGATTTGCACGAAGCACGAATTTTAATATTTATTCCGGTTTTGACAGGGTGTTATTCTAATTCAAAGGGGGGTAAAATGACCGGCAGAGGAGAAAATCTCAGATTCGGATACAAGATTTGGATAGAGACAGAAGAAGGTACAGGCGTACTCGGTTACGGACAGCAGAGGCTGCTAAAGGCTATTAAAGAAAAAGGAACTCTTAACGACGCTATAATAGAAACCGGATTCCATTACAGAAAAAGCTGGGAAAAACTAAAAAAGATCGAATCACTCCTAGGATTCAGAATAATTATTAAACACAGAGGCGGTGCTGAAAAGGGTAAGACGGTACTTACTGAAAAAGGAAAAAAACTGATCGAAACTTTCGAGAGATTCCACGAAAGATATGACAATATCTTAAAAACGGCATGCGATACTGCAACAAAAGATTTTTTAAGCGAACTTGCACAAATTCGATCCGATTGAGACAGAATTTAAAATAAATAAAGCATCGGGGACCTATTCCGAATTGCAATTGTTTGCATAACGGGATGAAAAATCACTAAACATTTTTCTTGTTTTAAGGCATTTTATTTTGTATTTTTAGTCGTGAAAAAATTCACAACAGATGAGTGTGGTATAACAATTGGAATAGATGTAATTTAAAAAATAAAAAAAAGCGGAGTATTAAATGGACAAAAAAGTAAGTCTAGTGATAGACGGTAAAAAGATCGAAACCTGTGCCTGCAACACAATAGTTGAAGCTGCAAAAGAGAACGGGATATATATTCCCACTCTTTGCTATCATCCAGACCTGAAACCTTCAGGAAGCTGCGGTATATGCGTAGTTGATATTCAGGGTCACAGACAGCCTGAGAGAGCTTGTACAACAAAAGTTCTGGAAGGTATGGAGATAACAACGAACTCGAAAAGACTGAGAGACACAAGAAAACTGGTTCTCGAAATGATCCTCGCAGACCACGATACAGACTGCCCTGCATGTCTCGCGAACGGGAAATGCGATCTACAGGATATCTGTGATAATTTAAGCGTTACGACCAGATCAATCCCGAAAAAGCTTAAAAAACTGCCTATAGACGATAGCAGCTGCGCGATCCAGAGAGATCCGAACAAATGCATCGCGTGCGGAAGATGTATTGAAGTTTGTTCAAACATACAGACGGTAAATGCTCTTACAGAAGTCGGCAGAGGCCATAAAGTAGTTATCAGCACTGCATTTGATGAAGGTATGGGAAACAGCCCGTGCGTGAACTGCGGTCAGTGCACAGTATTCTGCCCGACAGGCGCATTAACTGAAAAAAGCGAGATCGATCTTGTATGGGATGCTATTTTAGACCCGACTAAGCATGTTGTCGTTCAGGAAGCTCCCGCTGTAAGAGTCGCTCTTGCTGAAGAGTTCGGAATGGAAAAAGGTCTGGCGACGCCCGGAAAAATGTATGCAGCTTTGAGAAGACTTGGTTTTGACAAAATTTTCGACACGAACTTCAGCGCGGATCTTACGATCATGGAAGAAGGCACCGAGCTTCTTTCAAGAGCAACAACAGGCGGAACTCTGCCACTGATCACATCTTGTTCGCCGGGCTGGATAAAGTTCGCAGAAACTTTCTTCCCCGACCTCGCTAAACATGTTTCAACCTGTAAATCGCCTCAGCAGATGCTCGGTGCTCTTATAAAAACTTATTACGCAAAAGAATCGGGAGTTGATCCGAAAAACATCGTTTCTGTTTCTATAATGCCTTGTACAGCCAAAAAATTTGAAGCCAGAAGACCAGAAATGAACGATTCGGGTTACAGAGATGTTGACTATGTTCTTACCACAAGAGAATTCGTAAGAATGATCAAAGAGGCCGGAATAGATTTTAAAAATCTTCCGGAAGAAAAGGCTGACAGCCTGATGGGTGACTATACCGGTGCGGCTACTATCTTCGGAGCCACAGGCGGTGTTATGGAAGCTGCGGTAAGATCAGCATTCTTCCTTCTCACGAACGAAAACCTTCCAAGCCCGGAACTAAAAGTTCTAAGAGGAGTAACAAACGATATAGTCGAAGCTACAGTTGAGCACCCGAAACTTCCTTTCCCTATCAGAGTAGCTGTTGCGAACGGACTCGGCAATGCCAGAAAGATTCTTGAGAAGGTAAAAGCTCAGATAGCCGAAACAGGAAAGAGCGAATATCACTTTATCGAAATAATGGCCTGCCCGGGCGGATGCGTCGGCGGCGGCGGACAGCCATTCGGCTGCGAACTTGTTGACAGGGGAATCAGAGGTCAGGGACTTTATACAGAAGACGATAACAGACCGCTAAGATACTCTCACGAGAACCCGATGGTCGCTAAGATCTATAAAGATTTCCTTGGCAAACCTAATTCTGAATTAGCGCATAAACTGCTGCATACACATTATTTTGAAAGATCACAGACAGACGGAAAAGTTGTTAAAGAAACAACACACAAACACTAAAAATTCAACGGGAGATAAAATGCTTTCAGATAAAGCTAAAGCTTCAATAAAAAAATTGACGGCCAAATATCCGAAACCGGAATCTGCGTTGATGAGTGCACTGATGATCGCTCAGAAAGAAAATAACAATTATCTGGATAGGGCATTGGCAGCGGAGACCGCAAAGATCGTAGGGGTGCCTGAGGCACATGCCTATGGCGTACTTACTTATTATTCAATGTATAACATAAAAAATATCGGTAAATATCACATTCAGATCGATACCAACATTCCTGCTACTTTAGCGGGTGCGCGTAAAATTGCAGAATTCGTATCGGAAGAGCTAGGTATTGAAGCAGGCAGGACCACAAAAGACGGAATGTTCACATTAAACGAAGTAGAGTGCCTCGCTTCATGCGGAACATGCCCGGTCATTCAGGTCAATGATGTTTACTATGAAAATATGACGGTCGAAAAGACTAAAGCACTATTGACTTCTCTAAAAAAAGGCGTTATGCCTAAACCCGAAGTTCCCGAATACTTAGGCGGTACCGAATGTAATGTTCTTCTCAAGAACAGAAGAGTGAAAGATTCAACATATATCGAAGTATATAAAAAGAACGGCGGCTATAAAGCACTCGAGAAAGCTTTAAAAATGGAACCTCAGGCTATCGCGGCGGAAGTTAAAGACTCTGCGATCAGAGGCAGGGGCGGAGCGGGATTTCCGGCCGGTGTAAAATGGGGATTTCTTGCAAAAGGAACCGGTAAACCGGTGTATCTGATCTGTAATGCGGATGAAGGCGAACCGGGTACTTTTAAGGACAGGCAGATCATGGAATACGATCCGCATCTTCTTATCGAAGGAATGGTTATTTCAGCGAGAGCTTTAGGAGCTAAACTCGGGTTTATTTATATCAGAGGCGAGTTCGACTGGATCGCAGATATACTGGATAAAGCGGTTGATGAAGCTAAAGCAGACGGCAAAATGAAAGAACTTGATATAATAGTTCACAGAGGAGCAGGCGCTTATGTTTGCGGAGAGGAAACGGCACTTATAGAATCAATTGAAGGTAAAAGAGGCGAGCCGAGGATAAAACCTCCTTTCCCTGCCGTATCAGGTTTGTACGGATGCCCGACGATCGTTAATAATGTCGAAACTCTTGCAAGTGTTCCTTTTATAATTGAAAAGGGTGCTGCCGAATTTAAAAAATACGGATATGAGAACAACACAGGTTTTAAACTTTTCGGGATAAGCGGAAATGTGAACAAGCCAGGAGTTTATGAATACCCGATGGGAGTCTCGTTCAAGAAACTTCTCGAGGCTGCCGGCGGACCTAAAGGTAAACTGAAAGCGGTTATAGTAGGCGGTTTATCCGTTCCGATCCTTAAAGCTGAAGAACTTGAAGGCCTTAACATGGACTATGACTCCTGTATAAAACACGGTACCGGTCTCGGTTCAGGCGGGATAATGGTAATAAATGATGAATTCTCAATACCGGAACTGGCTTACAGGGCCATAAAATTCTACGCTCATGAGAGCTGCGGAAGATGCGCACCGTGCCGTTACGGATCGGATTCTATAAAAGAGCTGTTAAAGACACTGCTTGACGGAGAGGGCACAAAGCAGGATATTGAAACTATTCTTCATATCTGCAACAATGTCAAAGGCGTGACTGTCTGTCCCACCGGCGAAGCTTTCACGGTACCGATTAAAGCCATGGTCGAAAAATTCAGAGATGAATTTGAAGCGCTTGTTAAATGATTTAGAGGCGGGTTTACCCGCCTTTTATATTTTAAAGTGATTAAGATCATAGCTGAAATATAAAAGAAACGCTAAATATAAGCACCAAATAAGAGACAGAAAAATGAATACATTCATAGACAATAATAAAATCGAAGAGTACCTGAAGAAAGCTGCGGCTCCCGATAATGCCGAGCTTGAAGAGATATTGTCACATGCCCGCGAATTGAAAGGGATCAGCTTCAGAGAAGCCGAAAGGCTTCTTCTTGTAGAATCGGCTGAAGGTATAGACAGGCTTGCGGAAACTGCCAATTTCATAAAAGAAGCAATCTACGGCAAAAGGCTTGTTCTTTTCGCACCCCTCTATGTATCGAATATGTGCAATAACGAATGTCTTTACTGCGGTTTCAGAAAGAGCAATAAGGCAATATCAAGAAATACTCTCACAATGGAAGAGGTCGGGAAGGAAACTGAAGCTCTTATAGATCAGGGGCATAAAAGAATCCTGCTCGTTTCAGGTGAAGGTCTGGGTAAAAGCGCTCTTGATTATACTATAGAGGCAATAGAAACGATTTATGGGGTTAAAAAACCAAAGGGCAATATCCGGCGTATCAATGTCAACATAGCCGCAATGGAAGTTGAACATTACAGAAAGCTCAACGCCGCGAAAATTGGAACTTATCAGCTGTTCCAGGAAACTTACCACGAGAAAACATACAGGCAGATGCATAAATCGGGACCCAAGTCAGATTACGAGTATCATCTTGGAGCCATGGACCGGGCGATGGAAGGCGGTATAAGTGATGTCGGGGTAGGAATACTTTTCGGTCTGACCGATTATAAATACGAAATAATCGCCCTTCTTCAGCATATAAAACACCTTGAGGACAAATTCGGTGTCGGGCCGCATACTATCTCAGTTCCCAGGCTTGAACCGGCAACAGGTTCGGACATAGCTTCGAATCCGCCTTATCCGGTAACGGATTCAGATTTCAGGAAGATAATTGCGATATTGAGGATCACAGTGCCTTATACAGGAATGATCCTAAGCACCAGGGAAAATGCTTCAATGAGAAGGGAAGCTCTCCGCCTCGGAATATCGCAGATAAGCGCAGGATCAAAATCTGATCCCGGCGGATATACGAAAAAGGAACATTCGGATGCTCAATTCTCTTTAGGAGACCACAGATCGCTTGCTGAAGTGATCGAAGACATAGTTGACCTTGACCACATTCCCAGCTTCTGTACAGGCTGCTACCGCCTCGGAAGGGTAGGTAAAGATTTTATGGATCTCGCAAAGCCCGGACTTATCAAAGCTCACTGCTATCCGAATGCAATATTCACATTTACCGAGTACCTCGAAGATTTCGCGAATGACAGGCTTAAAGAAAAGGGATATGCCCTGATCGAAAAAACAATAAAAGAAAGTATCGCCGGTCTCAATCTTGAGACAAGCGTAAGAAAGAACATTCAGGCTGTAAAGGACGGGAAAAGGGATCTGTATTTCTGATGAATAAAAAACCGCTTGACAATATCGAATCGGGAGAGTTCTCAAAAGAGGATATTATAGAGCTTTTAACATTAAAGGATGCCAGTGAACTTTATTCTGCTGCCGACAGGATCAGAAAACAGTATGTCGGAGATGAAGTTCATATCAGAGAGATAATCGAGATATCGAACTTCTGTAAACAGCATTGTCTTTACTGCGGGATTCAGGCGCAGAACAAAAATGTCGTAAGATACAGGATGAAGCCTGATGAGATAATAGAAAGGGTCAGATGGTCTCTGCCGCTCGGGTACCGTTCGGTAGTGCTTCAGTCCGGCGAAGATGACGCGTGGGACGATGAGACAGTCTGCAGGATGATCAGAGAGATAAAAGCGATGGATCTTTCGCTAACGCTTTCATTCGGCGAGAAAAGCAGGGAAACTTTTAGAAAGTACAGGGAAGCCGGTGCGGACAGGTATCTTCTTAAACATGAAACCTCAGACGAAGAGCTTTATACTTATCTCGATCCCGGAATGACTTTCGCGAACAGGATAAAATGTCAGAAAGATCTGAAAGAACTCGGTTTCCAGGTAGGATCAGGTATCATGGTCGGGCTTCCCGGCCAGACGATCGAATCAATAGCGGATGATATTATGCTGTTTTTCAGCATGGATTACGATATGATAGGAATAAGCCCGTTCATTCCTCACGAAGACACTATTATTGGTTCATCTCAGAAAGGAGATCCGGTTCTTGTAAGAAAAACTGTAGCGATAACAAGAATATTGTTAAAGGACATTCATCTGCCTGTAACAACCGCCTATTCGACGCTCAGTGATTTTGAAGGCAAGCTTGAAATGCTTTCATCGGGAGCAAATGTCATCATGCCTAACATCACCCCGATGGAATACAGGGATAAATATGTTATTTATCCGGACAAGGATTCAAAGGACATCGAACCTCTTGAATATAAAAAGAAGCTTGAAGCGCTGCTGAAAAGCGCAGGCAGGACAATAGGCACGACATACGGGCACAGGATAAAAAAATAACCTGCGGGATAAATATGGAAAGAATAAATATCGGAATTTTCGGAAGAGTGAACTCAGGCAAGTCAACGCTCATGAACCTTCTCACTCAGCAGGAGACTTCGATCGTGGATCCTACGCCGGGCACCACTGCCGACGTTAAGACTACGGTTATGGAAATTCACGAACTCGGTCCGGTAAAGATCTTCGATACCGCTGGTATTGACGAGACAGGTATTCTCGGAGCAAAGAAAAAGGAAAAAACGTTCAGCGCCTTAAAAAGGTCGGACATAGTTCTGCTGGTTATAAATGAGAATAATCCGGTATATAAGAACGACGATTATTCCACCGAAAGTGAAGTGCTTTCCTTTTCGGAGAAAAGAGGAAAAGAGATATTAATAGTATATAATAAATTCAAAGGATTCCCCTGCATAAGGGAAGCAGTATCAGCAAAGATCGACGGCAGGAACAAATATCCGTATATCGAGCTTGAACTATCCGAAAGGTCCAACTATTCAAAGCTGATAGAGTTCATAAGGAAAAATTCAAAACTTCAGCCCGCTAAAACTCCGCTTCTGCCCGACATGGACAAAAATAAAATAGTATTTCTCAATATTCCGATTGACGAAGAAACGCCCGAAGGCAGATTCTTAAGACCGCAGATGATGATCGAAGAATATCTCGTGAGGAGATTCGTTCCGACCTTCGCCTACAGGATGGATCTCGGTAAAGCGAGAAGCATAATAGCTGAGGAAAGCGCGGGGGAAAAGAAAAGGTTCGACGAATTCATAACCCATCTCAACAGGAACGGAAAACTTCAGTTGCTGATAACAGACTCGCAGGCTATGGACATCATTTCAAAATGGACAAAAGATGCGCATTACATGGTCACGACCTTTTCGATCGTGATGATCAATTTTTTAAGCAGAGGAAACCTTGAGCTTTTCGTGAACGGCGCGAGATCGTTCAAAGATCTAAAACCCGGCGACAAAGTAATGATAGCCGAAGGATGCAATCACGACAGGAAGGCGGAGGATATAGGCACGGTACAGATACCGAAAAAAATCGAGGCCGTGTTCGGAAAAGATGCCGTTCAGGTAGATCATTATTTCGGAAGAGTGTTCGCTGAGTACGAAAAGCTGAAGGAATACAAACTCGTCATCCACTGCGGAGGCTGCATGCTCGATCAGCAGGCCATAGCTTCAAGAATGGAAGACCTGATCGAATCAGGCGTGAACTTTACGAACTACGGCGTGCTCCTGTCGTATTTTCAGGGTGAGGAAGCCTTGAATAAAGTCATTGAGCCGTTCGGACTGAAAGTTTAAGGTTATAGTAAGACCTTAGCTCAGTTATTTTCCGCCGGGATTAGACTTTTTTGTGTTTGTAGTCTTTATAGAGAACATCAATAGCCTCAGAGACTCTTGCGAAGATCCTGTTATCAACCAGTTTCTGCTTATAAAACTCTTCGTTTACTATTACTTTTTTTATCTCGGGATTAATACCGGAAAGATAAATATTATCGTTTTTTGATTTTAGAGTTTCGATCAGCTCTTTAAGGTATTCGATACCGTCCAGGTCAGCGTAAAAAGCGTGGCTCAGCGAAATAACGACATGCTTATTTCCTTTTATCAGCTTTGCAGTTTCAATGTGTGCAGGCATATTAATATAGGTCATGGTTCCTGAAAGTTTGTAAACGACAAATTCCGATTCTGGCATACCATTCGTAACGAGTTCTGATCGCATAACAGATTTGAGTACTTTACCGTTTTTCCAATACAGGATCTCCGTCTGCCCCTGTGACATTTCGTTTACAAAAATGATCAGAGCTATAACACTTCCAACTATCAGACCGGAGATAGGATCGTCAATCACGGTTATTACAGCCACAGTGGATGATATAAGGAAAGATATTCTTGCATTGTTGATCAGGTTTATAAAATGTTTGAATTCGATCATCCTGATCGCGACCACGCTCAATATAGCTGCAATAGTCACCATCGGCAGAAGTTTGAAGTAAGAGAATAAAAATATAGTTATGAGACCTATGAAAACTGAGCTTATAATACCGGAAGAACGGTGGTTAGCTCCGCTTTTAATATTAAGCGCAGTTCTTGCCAGTGCAGCCGTAGCGGGTATTCCCCCCATAAGCCCGGAGGCAATGTTGGCGATC
>CALMWI010000105.1 GCA_937873545.1 uncultured bacterium
TTATATATTCAACCTGACGCTGTCGTCACCCGTATTTAGTTCAAAAGATTATCACAGAGCCGTTCTTTCGGGAAAAAAACTTCATCCCCTGATCTCGGTAATAGTATCACCGGAAAGCAGACAGATGCTGTTCTCGTACATGTCCGAAAGGTTCCCTGCGGAATCGATCTGTTTTTTAAGCGAGTATTCAAAGTGGCACTTTATTTCTATCATGAGCTCTCTGGAAAAAGAATACGGTATTCCAAAATCAGTCTCAGAAGTAATGAACAAGTATTACAACAAGAATTACAGGTTGCAGGGTCAGATGAGCGAGATATTAAAAGCCGTAGAAGTAGAAGAAGAGTTAAGGAAATTCCCCGAGCATAAAGAAGTACTGATTTTATCTCTTGCAATAGACGATATGTTCAAAAATTATACGACAAATACAAATCAGCTTGTCTTGAGTAACGAGAACATCGGAAATATTCTGCCTGTGACAAGCAGGTCTCCGGAGCAGAATATCCCGGTATCTTTTTATAATATGAATACTGCAAAACATTTCGGAGTCTGGAATATAAATATTGAATCAAACAATTACCCGGAGATCAGGAAACATTTCAGACTCGGACCCGCAAAGGTTTCGGGGCTTAAGAAACTTTCAGAAGAACTTATAATCAGAATCAAGAAAGACGAACTTTCAATGATACCCTACTTTACTTATAATTATCAGAGAGAGAAATTTCTTGAGATAAGCTCTGATCCGATCGCGAATCTGATACTCTATCTCGAATCGGGCAGGTCAAATCTGTCTTTTATTCTTAACAGACCCGCTCCCGAATATCCGGGCAAAAAGTTTAAAAAGGAACTTAATATAACGCGAGGTTTTATAGTTTTTAAAGAGCAGTTCTATTTCATATGCGATAAAATGTTTTCCTCAAAAGATGTTGCTTTATTAAAATCAAGGCTGCTGGAATCATCGGGGCTTATTCAGTTCAATTCGATACTTAACCAGATATCGGAAAAAAAAGGTTATTCGGAAAAATGCGATTATTTAAGAGCAGCGCTTCAGCCTACAGTATTTTATTCATCTCTTTCTGAAATATCAACCAAAGTGATTATTTCTCTGAGGTTGCTGGAACTAAAAACCAGAGATCCGAAGGAATTTAAAAAATTCATATTTCTCCGGGAAGTAAATTCTGACGACGAGTGGAGGAAATATATTCATGATATGCAGGAGGAAGGTTTCCTTTTTCAAAAAATAGCCATAACGAATATAACAAAAAGAGCTTTCTGCAAAGATTTATTTATTTTCTTGCCGACTTACTGTGCGAAAGGGATCTCAGTAAAAGTATCGGATTATATTTTTGATTTTGTAGATTCCAGCCGCATAGACGGATTTCAGGATTTTCTTGAAAAATGCGATAAAAATATTATTAGGCACAATATTCTGGAAATACTTATAAAGATCGGGTTTTTTGACATATTCAATCCCAACCGGAAAGAATTGGAAAATCTCAATGACGATTTTTTCAAATCGCTAAAAAAGGACGATAAATCGCAGCCGGAACTGTTCGAAACATCATCAGTAGAGTTGAGTATTTCCTCAACATCTGACTATTCAGTCGAAGCAAAAATGAATTTTGAAGAAGAATATACAGGGATCATCTTCAGTTGTATCGATGAGTGCGACTGCGAGTTATGCAGATACATAAAGAACAGGGACGGGCAGAATATTAAAATTAATCGAAACATTTTTCTTGAATATAGCTTTGTTCTGTATATTTCATTTGAAAAAAGCGACGAGAAGATATTGGCAGAGCTTTGCTCCGGGCTCACTGAAGAAGGCAACTGCGGAATAGAAATATATTTTTCCGATACAAAAGAAGTATTGGCAGTTAAAAAGAAATTAACCTTAAACGACGGGGTTCTATATAATCTTATAAGATTATTAAAGGAAATACCGTTTTACATAGAATTGAAAGAAAAAAGAGACACATAGGTCTCTTTTTTATCAGTTTATTTTTTTCTCGACTAAATTCAATATGGTTCCCACTTCAGAATCGACCGAAGATAGCATATCATCCATTTTCTTTAGAGTAGACAACTTATAATTATCGGTATTATGGAATCCTGAAAGATTGATCTTTACATTCAGACCGGCGGCTTTTACCCCGGATTCGATTAAAAGCGCCGCAACGCCTGCGTCACTGGCTGCGTTTTTGTTCCCTATTTCTGCAACTCTTTTAATAATAGGGCTAAGTTCCATTATGCAGCTCATTACTTTAAGCGGTATATCAGTAGCCAGTACGGTTGCATTGTAATATTGTTTGTCAGCTTTTTTGATCTCTTCATTATCTTCAGAGGATTTAGCTTTAGATTTCGCACTTAGGGCGTCCATAAGGATATTAAAGGCGTCAGTATCAGCATCGATCAGGTTCAGAAGCTCGTACTTTCTCTGCTGCAGAACTTTTCCGAGATCATTTACCTCATCATTATACTGCTTATATCCTTTCTTGTCGTAAGTCAGGTTCATGACCATCGCCCCGAGAGAAGCAGCAAGACTTCCGCAAAGAGCGGCTACGGAGCCTCCTCCAGGCGCCGGGGCATCTGATGAGAGCATATCGTTAAATTCCGTTATCGTCATATCCACAAGCTTGTTCGGTTTAGAGATCATATACTCAATTATCTTTTCTTCCGGTTTGAACTCAGCAACATCAGATAAGCCTAAAGACTGAACTGCGATCTTGATCAGCTCCTTTTCATCGGCTGCAGAACAAGATCCCTGTTTTTCAAGATAATGAATTCCGGCTTTTATAACCGCGTCTTTCGGAACGACTCCGACGATCTCGCTTCCGGTAACCCTCAAACCCTTTTCAGCCGCCTGCTTGGATATCTCATCAAACACATCATGCATCGAAGTGACATGATAATTAGTCAGATTTATCGATATCTGAGCTCTTTTGTAATCGTCCACATACCAGCCGATAGCTTTGCAGTTCTTGAACATTCCGGCCTGCTTCATTTTATTTCCGTCTTTGTCTTTGATGAATTTATCGTTCTCATCTTTCAAAAAACGGCCCTGTTCTCTAATATTAAGCGCTATGTCATGCGCGAACTTTTCGTTTTTAGTATTGAGATTGACATTATATGC
>CALMWI010000106.1 GCA_937873545.1 uncultured bacterium
GGACTTTTTTGTTTTTATTGTGGCTTTTTAAAATAAAATAATTTATTTTCCATATATTATAATAATGCCAGGTGTTTCCCGCATGACCGATTCCCAAAATAAATATCTTACCGAGCATCTGCTTAAGATAATACAAAGCTCTCATGACGCCTTTATAGTTTCTGATCACGATATGAAAATAGTTTATTCTAATAAAACTGCTCAGAACATTTTTGGTTACACAGAGAAAGAAATGGAAGGACTCAGCATTCTTGAACTTATGCCTGAAGAAAGAAGGGGAAATTACGCTTACGACATCGAATCGGCACTGAAAGGCGATATCGTTACAAATGTTAACACCGACATTGACCTGTTCGGGCAGAGAAAAAATGGAAAAGCATTTCCTATTGAACTGTCATACACTTATTATGTATTCGATAATAAAAACTATTTTGTCTCACAGATAAGAGACATTTCAGAAAAGAAAGACAGGGAAAGAGAGCTGAATAAATTAACAACCACATTGAAAATACTGACTGAAGTTAACAGACTTATTGTTGATTCAAAAGATGAGCTTGACTTTTTGAATAACATTTGCATATTTATTACCGAAACAGGCAAGTTCCCCAGAGCTTTATTATCTCTTATTCGAGAAGTCTTGAACGGTGACAAAATGATCTGTAATATAGCTTTTTCTGGGTATAAAACTTTTTGTCCTCCCGAAAAAATGTTTTTATCTGAAGCACATCCGGAAAGCCTGACAGCTATTGTAATAAACGAAAAAAGAACAGAAGTATGCAATGACATTATCGGCAGAAAGTTGTGGAAATACTGGGTGGATGACCCGTGTAAAATTGAATTCGAATCAACAATCGCGTTACCTATCCTTGTTAAAAACAATGTTGAAGGAATACTGCGAGTTTTTTCTAAAGAACCGTTTTATTTTACTGAAGACAAAGTCCTGCTGCTTGAAGATCTGTCCAGGGACATTTCTCGAGGCATTACTTTTATCAGAACTAAACTTGCACATAACAACGCACTGAAAGCATTGGAAGAATCAGAAAGGAAATACAAAGACCTCTTTAATACCAATAACGATGCTATAGTTATAGTTGACGCCGAAAGTGGAATTATACTTGACGCTAATCTGAAAAGTGAAGACCTGCTTAAAGCTCCTTTAGAGAAAATAATCGGTACTCACTATACAGAATTTATTATTGATGGCTACGAAAAGCGGTATCGTGACTTAATTAAAGCAAATATAGAAAAAGAGATAAGTTTCACAGACGAGTTTTATTTGAAAACTAGAAGCAGCATGGGAAAAGCGATACCTATACAGGTTAGCTCCAGCCTGGCAACAATTAACGGGCGAAAGATCCTGCAATCCATTTTCAGAGACATCTCTCAGAGCAAATTCCAGGAAGAAAATATGCGCACGGTCCAGAAAATGGAGGCTCTCGGAACTTTGTCGGGAGGAATTGCGCATGATATAAATAACATTCTTTCTCCTATTATCGGCTTCACACAACTGGCAATTCTTGAATTCGAAGATAAAGAAAAACAGAACAACTACCTCAATGAAGTACTTACTGCCGCCAACAGGGCAAAGGAACTAGTCAGCCAGATACTTACCTTCTGCAGAAAAAGTGAAACTGACAAAAAACAGCACAAGATCCAGAACATAATGAGAGAGGTAATAAAACTGATCTCGATCTCACTCCCGCCGAATGTTGAACTGCAGACGGTTATAGATGACAATTGTGATCCGATCCTGTGTGATCCCGTGCAAATATATCAGGTGATAATAAACCTCTGCACTAATGCCTATCAGGCCATGAAGGATACGGGAGGGATTTTAAAAGTATGCCTGGTTAGAAAAGGTTCACCCGAAATAAAAATTGAACAATCCGAAAAACTGCCATTCGACAATTATATATGCCTGATCGTTTCAGATACTGGCTGCGGAATGAATAAAACAACATTCAACAGGATCTTTGAACCTTATTTTACTACTAAACCCAAAGAAGAAGGTACAGGGCTTGGGCTTTCTGTAGTATCGGGTATTGTTAAGGAGCATGGCGGAGAAATTTATGTGAGGACATACCCGAAAGAAGGCACATATTTTAAAATTTCTTTTCCGACTGTCAGCTTTTTTGCTGTAAATAATGAGATTATACATGGAGCACCTGCTGAATCCAGATTTATGAATATTCTAGTGGTTGATGATGAACTTCAGATAACATTTATGATGAAACATATGCTTGAAGAGCTTGGATACTCAAGTGAAACATATAACGACCCTGAATCGGCTTATAATGCTTTCAAAAAAGAGCCGTTAAAATACGACATGGTTATCACAGATCAGACAATCCCGAAAATGCTTGGAACTGATTTATCCCGGAAAATCCTGGAAATAAGACCTGGTACACCGATAATCCTGAATACAGGGTTCAGCCCCGTAACATCAAAAAGTGAAGCAAAAAAGATCGGAATAAAAGAATTTATTATGAAACCCATAACCATTTCAGAACTGTCTGCCGCTATTGAAAAAGCTCTGAAAAAGATATAAAAATAATTGAAAATTAAAATAGAAGGAACAGATATGAACGAAAAAATCAGAAAAGAGATCACAGCGAACATTGATAAACTCATCACTAAAAAAGCGGAGTATGTCGATGTCAGGCTGGTGACGGATGACAATTCCGAATCCATCATGCTATATGACGGAAATCTCGAAGACAATGATACGACCTTCGAGAATGGTCTTGGAGTCAGAACGCTTTACAAAGGTGCGTGGGGATTCGCGGCGACAAGCAATATGACAAAACTTCAGGAATGTTTCGAACTGTCGTTTCTAAATGCAAAGGCGGCGTCTGAGCTTGTAAATGTACCGTTAACAATGGGAAAGCAGAAAGGTCATACAGGCTCATATAGGTCTCCGGTTAAGAAAGACCCATTCGATGTCAGCCTGAAAGATAAGATCGATTTTTTGAAGAAGATCGATGAAAAACTAAAAGAGAGATGGATATCTAAAAGATACATCGCCGCAACATTTCAGAAAAAGAACCAGTTCCTCTTCAACAGTGAAGGAACTTTCATAGACCGCCGCCTTACTGACATCTTTGCTTCAATGATGGTCATGGGCATTGACAACGAGGGACAGATGCAGAGAAGAAGCCATGAGCTTTTTACGAACGGTGACGGCACAAGAGGCTGGGAAATGCTCACGGACCCGAAACTCTTCAGCTCTCATTCAAAAAGGATCAAAGAAGAGCTTGCAGCTCTTTTGAAAGCAGAATCACTTACTTACGGAAAACGCTCCGTTATACTTCTTCCCGGACAGGGCTGGCTTCAGGTGCATGAAACGATCGGGCACCCGCTTGAACTGGACAGGATCTTAGGATATGAACTATCTTATGCCGGAGGATCGTTCGTTACCCTGGATTCATTCGGCAAGCTTCAGTACGGCAGTAAAAAATTGAATGTAAGCGCTTACGGAGGATTCCCTAATTCACCCGGTTCATTCGGGTTTGATGATGAAGGCAGCCCCGAAAGAGACTATCTGATGATCGATAAAGGGAAACTGGTTAATTGCCTCACTTCAAGAGCTATGATCAACGAAGCTAATGAAAAAGCCGGAAAAAAGATATTCAAAGAAAGCGGCGGCGCGGCAAGATCGACAGCTTTCTACAGAGCTCCGATCGACAGGATGACAAATGTAAATATCCTGCCCGGAAATGACGGTACGCTTGAAGATATTATAAAAAATACTGAAGACGGTATCATCGTTGACAATCCTACTTCATGGTCGATCGGATCGAACAGAGAGCATTTCCATTTCGGCTGCGAAATTGCCTGGGAAGTTAAAAAAGGAAAAAGAACGAAGATTTTAAAAAATCCTACATATCAGGGACATACAATTGAATTCTACAACTCATTATCAGCCGTAGGAAATAAATCCACATGGCAGGTTGGACAGGTTGATTCATGTGGAAAAGGGGAGCCTAATCAGGTAATGGAGCTCGGACATG
>CALMWI010000107.1 GCA_937873545.1 uncultured bacterium
ATCATCTCTTAACAATACATTAAAGCTGAATGTGTCTAAATACATGATAAATGATTTTAATTTTAAAACATCCTATTCATGGGTCGGAAATTTGAGCAGCAGGACAGTGTCGAACAACATTAAGAACAGATATGATTCAAAATTTAATTCGAAGATAAAGACTAAAGAAATAATAACTGAGATTCAGAAGGGAGTGAACTACTTACTGCCGGAAAAGAAAACTCAGGGGGATGCTGAAGTTTCTGCCGATGAAAAAAGCGACAAGCTAAAACCAAATCCCAATGCTATTGACAGTCTAAAATCTTCTACGGGTTCCAAGCCTTCAGAAGGAGCATCCAGATTAACACGCACCAGTACTGCTAAAAGCTCAGGAAAATCTGTGCTCGGGTTCTTAAAGGATAATCTTTCTGATCTGTCAATGTCGTATTCTCAGGGAAGGGAGAATGCTTTCAGCGACATTCCGTCTCTTGATCAGGCAAATCCGGCTTTTATATTCGGTGTAGCGAACAAACCTGATGACTCGGGCTACACTTCATCAAGCTGGAGCGGCAACTGGGGTCTGAATGGTACGACAAAGCTGGGTCTGACAAAAAATCTCAGCCTTGACGGGATATCCTATCAGTTCTCGAGAGCATACAGAGAGAACAACAACGAAGGATTTACAGGTAATGACAGCGAAACAAAATTCATTTGGCCGTGGGTAACTGACGAAGAGCATAAGAAAACGGGAGCGGATCCTTATCTTATCCCGAATTATTCGATAGGCATATCTGGGCTTCAGGATATGCTTCAGGCAAAAGAAAAAATATCCTCTCTGACAATCTCACATTCTAAAACAGGCAGCGAGGCCATTCAATGGTACGTTGACGGCCCTGCTCCCGGACTTTATCTTACAGGAATACCGGATATTTCAGGTTCAGATATTAAAATAAGATCAGTTGCTTACGCATCAGGATTTTCACCTCTGGCAGGGATAAAAGTGGGGCTTAAAAACGGTTTTAGTTTCAGCGCAAACTATAACTATTCTTACGACATGAAAGAATCATACACATATACCGACAATATCAGATCTGTACAGTCAGGTGAAAAAAAATATACGAGGGAGCTTAGAGTATCTGCAGGCTATAATCAGAAGGGAGGTTTCAGCATGCCTTTCAATTTCTGGCCGTTTAAGGGTGCAAAGCTGGATAACGATATAGATTATAATCTGTCAGTTTCTTTCAGTTCGAATGACAGGCATAATTATGATATAAAGCTTAAAGAGTATGAAAGCCTGGAAAAGGGTATCCAGTCAACAAATTTTACGATAAATCCCGATATAACCTACAGGGTTTCAAAAAAACTGAACGGTACAGCTTCATATTCTTATAATTACAATGAAACAAAAAATTATGACGCAAGAAGCGTAGTAAATACTAACCATAAATTTGAGCTGAGGGCGGTACTCAGCATAACCGGAAATTAGGCAAGATAATGACCGATCTTTTTTCATATTTAAGCGAAGAAAACAGCGAAAAAGAGAAAGATGCAGAAATACTGAAAAAAGAGGACACTCTGTTTTCGGTTCATGAGATAACAATGCTTATTAAAGGTGTGATAGAGCCTAAGTTTACAGATATCTGGGTCGAAGGAGAGATATCAAACTATAAAAAACACAGCTCGGGGCACCATTATTTCAGTCTTAAAGATGACAGAGCGGTGATCGGCTGCGTGATGTGGAAAAGCACAGGCGACAGGATCGGCTTTGAACCGGATAACGGACAGATGGTTAAAGTGCGCGGTTCCGTTTCTCTGTACGAAAGCAGCGGAAGATATCAGATCGATGTAAAGAAGATTGTGATCTCAGGAATCGGAGAGCTGCAGATGAAGTTCGAAGCTCTTAAATTAAAGCTTTTTCAGGAAGGCCTGTTCGATGTTTCACGAAAGAAGAAACTGCCCGGTTTTATAAAGAATGTCGGTGTTGTTACTGCCGAAACAGGGGCGGCATTTCAGGATATTAAAAAAGTGATACATTCACGCTCGGTTTATATAAACATATATCTCTATAATGCGAGAGTTCAGGGTAAAGGAACCGAGGCTGAAATAGTTGAAGGAATAGAATATTTTAATAAACACAAAGAAATGGCAGATGTTATAATAATCGGAAGAGGCGGCGGTTCGCTGGAGGACCTGTGGTCATTTAACGAGGAATGTGTTGCAAGGGCAGTTTATAATTCGGAGATCCCCGTGATCTCGGCCGTCGGGCATGAGATCGATTTTTCTATTTCTGATTTTGCTGCAGATATCAGGGCCGCGACACCTTCGCATGCGGCTGAAATGGTAAGTATTAATGTTAAAGATGAAATAAGTAAATTGAGTCAGTATGAAACAAGGATAAAAAATCAGGTGGGCTATTATTTTCAGTATCAGCATGAGAAATTAAAGGGTATAGAAAATTCTCACGCCTTTAAAATGCCTGCAGATATAATCAGGAATCACAGTTTAATTCTTGATAACCTTGAGGACAGTTTTCGCGGATTTTTTTCTGATCTTATTAAAAACGAGAATATAAAAGTAAATAATATAGAAAGCGTAATAAGGTCGCTCAATCCAGATTCTGTGATCAACAGGGGATATGCCATTATTAAAGACGGTTCATCGTTAAGGATAATTACTTCAGCATTAAAAATAAATAAAGGTCAGAAACTGGAGATAAGATTTAAGGACGGTTCCGTTTCTTCGACAGCAGAATAGTTTTATCAGCAAAAAGAAACATATTTTACAAAAAAAATTTAAAAATATCAGTTGACAATCCGTTTGTGTTTTGTATATTTCACGCAAATTAATTTCCTAAGGAGAGGAGACAAAATGAAAAAATTTGCAATGGTATTGGTAGTTCTGAGCGCAATGCTTGTAATCGTAAACTGTGCGAAAAAAGAAGAAGTTGTTCAGCAGCCGGCTCCGGTAGTTGAAACACCTGCACCAGTAGAAGAAGTTCCCGCAGTAGTTGACTCTGCAGCAGTAGCAGTTGACTCTGCAGCGGCAGTTGTTGAAGAAACAGTTCCGGCAGCAAAATAACATAAATCTCCAGCTTATGCTGAAAATATGCTATTTTTGAATTAAAAAAGCAGGATTTAGTCCTGCTTTTTTCTTTTTGTTAAACTTCTGTAAACTGCCGCGTAAAATAAATAAGTATAGCTGATGTGGCCGAAACGGCCTTTGATTTTTTTTGCTTTGAGTTTTTCCACAGAGTAAAAAAGAGAGTTAAAGCATACAGATCCCAATGCGGAAGTCAGCAGGTTGTAACGGATATTTTTCTTGAACTGCGGATGTTTCTTGATAAGATACTCGAGGTTCCCGCCGGAATTTTCAATCTGACAGACCCATTCATCAACTGTTTTATCGTGATAATGATAAATTTTATCTGTTCTGAAAAAGAATATCTTACCGTCGTTTTTTTCTATTCGAAGTCCGATCTCGGGATCTTCCCATCCGTAGCCGGAGAAATTCTCGTCAAATCCGCCGATTTTGTCAAAAAGATCTTTTTTCACGCTGCAGAATGCCGTAGTAAAATAATTACTTTTTACGACATCACCGATATTTTGTTTATTTGCGCCGCGCGTATTTAAAAACTCGTTTAAGAAAGAATATTTTCCGTCAGTGCGGACATTAATTACATTGCTGAAAATGGCTGAAAAACCTTTTTCAAATTCAGAAATATATTTGTCAAAAAGATTTTCTTTTACTTCGATGTCATCATCAATGAAGAATAATATACTTCCTATGGCCGCCCGCGCTCCTGCGTTCCTGGATCCCGATCTTCCGAGATTCGTTTCGTTTTCAATAATTCTGATCCGGCGGTCGAATAAATCCGTTATCGGAATATTGGGGTAATCATTTACAACTACTATTTCATATTCGCAGGAAATATTGAGGGACAGAATTGAACTTACCGTTCTTTTCAGAGCAAGAGGCCTGTTATATGTCGGAATAATTACCGAGAACATTTTTTATAGCCTCTTTTCATCTTTATAAAATAAAAAGTTACCGCTGCAAGAGTTAATAACGATATAATAACTTTCCAATCCCTTGAGGGAAGTCTGAACCGGAAATAAATATGGTGCGGAATCGAAGCTATCACCAGCATAAGTACGACCATTCTGTTCTTGTATCCGTTAAACTCAGACTTTTCAAAAATGATTCCGAGAAGAAGAAAAAAAACAGGGAACACTGGAGCAATGAGCCTTTCGGTATCGCCTGCAAGAAAACAGCTTGAGATGTATGTCAAGATCAGGATGAGAAAATGAATATTATCTTTAAAAAATCTTTTCGTTGTTTTCCAAAACACCAAAGGGATAAATGTAAGCGGTATAAAAGTATTTATGATCCTATAATAGGTCGCAGGACTGAATAATTTGTTTGATTCGTCAAAATGAATTTTACCGAAGGAATAGAAAATGTCTTTTTCGACAGCCGATTCGGTTGTTATAAGGGACCTGACGGTTATCAGAGCTATCAGTGCAGGAACGGTTGAGAGAATAAATCTGAATGATCTTTTCTTGTCTTTGAGAATAAAAATATAATAATATAAAGCTGAAGGGACCAGAAAAAGAATTGTCTCCCGGTTAAATATCCCTATAAAAAGAATTAAAGCCATCATTGTAATGTTGTTTTTCTTCATGCTGATCATGAATACAAGTATCAGGATATGAGTTAAAAGATCGTGAATATCATAATAATCCCAGACTGGAAAACCGAATGTGTACCTGCCTGCCAGAAAAAGCAGGATAAGATAGAATGATGTATCATCTTTCAGCCCGTAAGTTTTTAAAAACCGGAAAAATACAAAAGGAATTATCAGAGAAAGAATAATCGTCAGAATGTAAAAATTGGTATCAATATCAAAAGGCATCAGTCCGGCTATATAGGGCATCAGTATCCTGTAGCCGAAGTTTCTTGAAACGGTTTCATCCAGCCCGGGCGAAGCCTGAGCCATCAGACGATAATTCTGAATGTCGGGAATGTCAGAAAAAGGAGCCTGTGAAATATCTATCCTGCCGTAAAACAGTATCATCAGTGATGTTGCGAGGAAAATTAATAAATAAACATTTTTCATAGCACTAATATAAGATAAAATGCTACCTAAGGGAAATAAAAAAATAGAAATAAAACTGTTTCAAAGTACCGGTTATAAACTTATATTTAATGAAAAGTAAAACTAAGGATTAATGAGATTATGAAGATCAACACAAATCCGGTGAGAGGCATGAAGGATTTTCTGCCCGACGAAGCGGAACTGAGAGAAAGAGTCAAAAGAACGATAATCGATACCTACACTTCATTCGGATATAGGAAAATTGAGACTCCGGCACTTGAGCATCTTGAGCTGCTTACCGGCGGGGACGGCGGAGAGAATGAAAAGCTGATCTTCAAAGTACTCAAAAGG
>CALMWI010000108.1 GCA_937873545.1 uncultured bacterium
ATGTAGAAGCTCATACCTAATCCAAGACTGTCACCGGCTGTTTTTTTAATTATGACAGGCCCGGGAACATGGAAGATGCTTGATCCTATTCCGCCGATAAAGATCAGAACGAACAGGCTCACAAAATCAGGGGCAAGTCCGAGAAAACTCATAGACACAGTCATGATGATGATGCCCAGTATCATAAAATATTTTACGTCGATCTTGTCAGCGATGGCTCCGAAAAGCGGATTTAGAAGAGAAGGGATCTTGATCGCGAAATCAAGCCAGCCGGCCTGAAATTTAGTCAGCCCTATTGTTTTTATAAGTATAGGAAGTACAGGCGCAAGGAAGCTTGAATAGGTATCATGCACCATGTGGGCAGCAGAAACTGTGATTACAGTTCCGAAATCCTTTGATCTAGTTTCTTTTCTATCATTTAATTCTATCGGAATATTTTCAATAAGCTCGCTTTCGATTTTACGCTCCAGAAAATTTCGCTCTAAATTAAATGATTAATTTCTGTTTAAACAATGATAAATTGTATATTATACAACCATAATGAAGCAGGGAGTTAAAATGAATCAGAACGAACTTATAATTCTTTTGGAAGAACTCATAAAGATCGATTCCAGAAATCCTTTTAAGATAGAAAAGAAGAAAGGGAAATATTGTCTTGGTGGAAACGAAACGGAGATAAATCAATTTCTATCTGAAAAGCTTAAACAAGCCGGATTCAAGGTAGAAAAGCAGTTCGCTCACGAAGACAATGCCGGTAAAAAATATTATAATGTTATAGCTGAAAAGGGCAGTGGTAAGAAGTCTGTCATGTTCTATGGTCATTCAGACACAGTGTCATCAACGCCCTGGCTGTCAGAAAAAGATGCGTTAACACCGCGATCCGGCGAAGTCACTTTTCAGGGAAAGAAAAGAAAGGCGATATTCGGCCTGGGATCCAATGATATGAAAACAGGTCTGGCTGTGATGTGCCTCGCTTTCAAAGATATTGACCCTGAAGGTTACAAAATAAAGGTGGCATTCGGGTGCGATGAAGAATTCTATTCTTTAGGAGCTAATGTATTGGCCCGAAGTTCTTTCATGGATGATGTTGCCGCTATCGTAGTACCTGAGATCGGGGACGGCCCGAATAAATTTTACGGGCATGAAACTATAGGTATAGGAAGGCTGGGAAGGTGCGAATTTGAAATTGAAGTATTCGGCACGGGAGGTCACGGCGCGATCTCGAACGATAAAACTTTTATCAATGCGGCGGTCGAATCATCGAAGTTCGCGGTAGAATTTGAAAAATTAAAAAAAAAGCACAAAGATATTTTTACATTTGATACGAAGAACTGTATAGAAGGATCATTTTTCATATCAAAAATAGATTGCGGTAACGAAAGTCTGTCAATTCCGTCATCAGGCAGGATCGTTATCGACTGTACCTTCACACCCAATATGTCAATTCAGGGATTACAGAAAATACTGCAGGATTTTATAGACGGTCTTTACGAAAGGAAACTACTCAATCCTGTCCCGGTTGAAGGAAAAAACAGAAAATTCAAACTCAAACTGAAAGAAAGGCCGACACCGTACAGCGAGGCTTATGTGACCCCGACAGATCACGGCTTTACACAATTCATAAAGAAAAGTGTGAACAGGATCGGAAAATTCAAAAACTATAATATGGGTTACTCTGTAGCAGATGAGAATGTTTTCAAACGTTACAATCCGGAAATTCCTGTGATTGTATCAGGACCTGTAGGCTGGAATTCTCACCGTGCTGATGAATGGGTGGAAATCGAGAGTGTTATAAAGCTTTATGAATTTTACAAAGTAATAGGGCATGATTTCGGGGAATATATAAAAAAAGAGCGGTAACAATACCGCTCTCAGTTAAATCTATTTAGCAAGAATCAGTTTATTCGTGAGTATTTTATCTCCGTATTTAAGAACAGAGTAATAGATGCCGCTGGAAAGTCTGCTTCCGTCAAAGCTGAATGAATGAACGCCTTTTTCGAGCTCGCCTCTATGAATATCAGCGACCTGTCTTCCTTTCGCATCAAATACGATCAGTTCAATATGTTCATTTTTAATCAATTCAATTCTGATCTCAGTAGCAGGATTAAAAGGATTCGGGAATGATCTAAGGCTTGTCGAATTTCCAACGCTGCTATCTGTAGAAGTATCTTTGTTCAGCTTATCGGGTACGACAATCATATCAAGCCAGACTATATCATCATTGAATGGATCGTAAGGACCTTTTATATATTCCCATCTAATGCTTCTTAATCCGGCTCTGATGCTGAAAGACATAATTCTCCAGTCGTTAAGACCTGACCATAATTCAGTAGATTCGGTATCACTGTAATCGAGGTCATCTATAAAAAAATGAAGCCTGTCAAAGTAAGGTCTTGTAGATGTCTTATACGCAAATATCAATGTTCCGGGCTGTGCAAGATCAAGCTTCAGACTTATTCCTGAAATCTCGTTGGGTGAAATTCTTCCTGATCTTATCGATCTGGAATTAAAATAAGACTGTTCAGATGTTACTGTCCAAGGCATCGAGCCTGTCATTTCCCAGGGGATCTGAGAATCTGACATGTCAGCGATTTCAAAATCTTCATATAGAGAGGATGGATTAATGATTTTTATATCAAGTTTTGCATATATCTCTTTTCCGGGAACCCTTGCAATAATCTCCATATCTGAAAAACCTACAATTGATGTCCTTTCAAGGATAAGTTTAGTGTCTTGAATAACAGGCTGAACAATGTAAGGATTTGAGGAGCTTTTAATTACGAATTCTGTTTCAGAGTAATTTTCACTGAGAAAATAATCTTTCAAATCTAATTCGATCGTGTTTTCTGTAAGAAGTATGTTTTCTTTTTCTTTTGTCAGATAAATTCCGTAAAAAGAAGCCATCGTGCGCTTTAACATGGCATCGATCTCTTCGATAGAAGTTTCCGCACCAAGAGTTCCTATGATCCTGTTGTTCTTTCCAATGAAAGTAAAAACATTGCTGAAATCGCCCGGGTACCTGTATCCGAGCTCATCTCTTGTTGCAAGTGGGAAATTTACAAAATTAACTATCCTGAACTCAAGGAGATCTGTATAGGTATTCAAATTAGTGGAACCGCCGACAATAAAGAAATCTGATGTTTCTTCCTGACTGTAATATGCTTTGTTTAAATAGTCTGCCTCCGGCAGAATACCCAGTCCGGTTCAGCTGAAACAGGCTTCAAATAAATAAAGAACAACAGCTTTGCCTCTGCCTGTAAGTCCTGCAATGTTTTGTCTGGAGTAAGAAATATTGTATGAATTATCCCATTTAGCAGATGTAAAGGACACACTGCCCACATTTATCGGATCATCGGTCCATCCCCCAAATAGATATGTAAAAAAAAATGAGATCGTAAGAATTATTTTTTTTGTAGATATTGTTTGCATATTATGAATATCCTTTTTTTTGTTTTAAGTATATAGAGAAAATACTATAAATTCAATGAAAAAAATCATAATTTTCATGTTTATATCAACTTTTCATTTTGTTTGCATTTATATGAAAAATTTAATATTATTAAACTTTGTTTTAGAAATGAACAAAATTATTTTACACGAGTTGATAATTTTAATCAGGAGAGATTATGCCGAAAGTAGCTATAATTATGGGCAGCGCAAGCGACGGTGAATGCATGAAGCACTGTGAAGAATATCTGAAATTTTTCGGAATTGACTTTGAAACCAGGATCCTGTCGGCTCACAGAAATCCTGAAGAGGTAGCTGCTTTTGCGAAAAATGCAGAGCAGAATGGCATAAAAGTCATTATCGCAGCTGCAGGAATGGCCGCTCATCTTGGAGGCGTTGTGGCAGCGCATACGGTTCTTCCTGTTCTCGGCGTCCCGATGAAAGGAGGATTGATGGACGGTCTTGATGCGCTTTTATCTATGGTTCAGATGCCTGCAGGAGTACCTGTACCGACATTGGCTGTAGGAAATTCGGGAGCAAAAAATGCCGCAGTTACTGCGGTTCAGATACTGGCACTGACTGATATAAGTTTAAAGGAGAAATTAATTGAATTCAAACGAAACGGATGCAAGATTTAAAAGTGTACTTGTAATAATTCCAACATACAATGAGATCGAAAATATCGAGAGAATGATAGAAGTCGTTTCGTCTTTGCCTGAGCAGCCTGAAATTCTAATCGTTGACGATAACTCACCCGACGGCACCGGATCGAAAGTCACAGAGATAAAAAATGAGAACAAGAAAGTTCATCTGATCGAACGCAGCGGCAAACTGGGACTAGGAACCGCATATATTGAGGGATTTAAATTCGCGCTGGCGAACGGTTATGATTACATAATAGAGATGGACTGTGATTTTTCGCATGACCCTAAAGATATATCGAGGCTGCTTAAAGAAATTGATAACTATGATCTTGTAATTGGATCCAGATATATTCAGGGCGTGAATGTAGTCAACTGGCCATTAAGAAGGCTGATTCTGAGCATGGGTGCTTCATTTTATACCAGAGTGGTTACCGGCATGCCTTTAAAGGATGCCACATCGGGTTTTAAGTGTTTCAGAAAAAAAGTTATAGAGTCTATCGATCTCGACAAGATACATTCCAACGGGTATTCATTTCAGATAGAGATGCATTATAAAACATGGAAAAAGAAATTCAGGATAAAAGAAATGCCCATTATTTTCACTGACAGGATAGACGGGCGTTCAAAAATGGGAAAAGATATAGTACGGGAAGCAATTTTTATGGTTTGGAAGCTTCGTTTCCCTTTTCTTATAAAGAATAAATAAACCCGGGAATTTTCTAAATGGATCTGTCAGTCATAATAGTTAATTATAATGTCAAGTACTTCCTTGAGAACACTATAAGATCGGTTAAAGAAACTGTCAGGGATCTTTCTTATGAGATCATTGTTATCGACAATGCGTCGAAAGACGGAAGTATGGAGCATATAAGATCTAAATTTCCGGATGTCAATTATATATACAATGAATCGAATCTGGGAT
>CALMWI010000109.1 GCA_937873545.1 uncultured bacterium
TGCTGTTCTGCCACGAACGAATAAGATTATCGACCATTTTTTCACCAAAAGTGCCGAAACTCCATACTTTTCTATAGGAACCGGAAGGATCTCTTACTGAACGCAGGAATTTTTTTGATGTTAGGAAAGCGAGCGCAAGTTCTAAAGGATCGCTCAGTTCTCTTGACGATATCTTTTTGTTAAGGAGTTTTTCATTTCTGCTTTCGAATCTGTCCTTTTTAGCGGTCAGCATTATCCGGCCTCCGAAATGATAGACGGCAATATTATTATTGATTTGTTGAAATGATATGCAGTATATTTTTTATACATATTTCTGAATTCATTATATTCATTAACTGTAATGTAATCTAAATTATCTATATCCGCAAACCTGATATTAACAAATCTTTTCATAACTCTGAAAAGCTTATCGGAAACTTGGATATGGTTTCCGCTTTCATAATCGGCAGAGTTGCGGTAAAATGTTCCGTTCTCAATATCAAGATATCTGAATCCTTCAGTCTTACTGCTATCAAAAGAAAAAGATACTCCGAGGCACCATGCAAGCTGAAAAAAGAAGTATATTGAAATTGTCAGCAGGCACGGGTCTTTTTCATTAACAGATCTGAGGAATTTTACTATGAGCGTATAAATAAGATTGTAATCTTTCTGATCGTATATCTCGGAATTGGTAAGAGACGAAAAAATGCTGAGAACTGCGGCAGTTTTATTGTATTTTTTTCTTATGCCGTCAAAACTTTCTACAAGTGTGCCTTCGATAAATCTGAATTTCCCGTTATACTTTTCCATATGAAAGTCGATCAGATTTATAGGTTGAAGTACAGATCTGTAAATGTTCTTTTTAGAATAATACCCGTGTTTTGCAAAAGAAATCATTCCTGAATCAGGCGTGAGAACTGTAATAACGGCCGAATTCTCTTTTACAGAGGAATTGTCAAGAATTATTCCAGTTGTTCTTACATATTCCTTCATTTTATTTTCTGATCCTTATTATTGATCCCGGGATCACTGATTTAAAGTGTCTGATAAGAACGATCTGGTTCGGGTTTGTACGCCCGACAGGATTGCCTAAAACATCTTTTATTTCATCCAGAGTGACTGTCAGTACTCTTTTTTCTGGGATGACTATTTCGATCTCGTCTCCTGCGTGGAAAGCGCTTTTTACTTCAACCACAAGAAATTTCCTGTCAATTATTTCTTTCACAATACCTGCGACATCGTGCGTGCTTTCAGCTTTACCTGAGCTGTAATTCTGGTCGGCAGCTACTGTCATGTCATTAAATCTGAAAGTAGTATAGCCTCTGTTCGATACTTTAGAAAGTTCTGCCATCCATGAGGGATCGTATTTATACGTTTTTTTATCTTTGTAATAAAGGTCTATAGCTTCCCTGTAAGTCTTTACAACGGTCGAAAGATATCCCTGGGTTTTCATCCTCCCCTCTATCTTTACCGAACATATCCCCGATGAAATGATCTCGGGTATATTCTTGATCAGACACAGGTCTTTTGAATTAAAGAAATAAGTTCCTTTTTTCGATTCTTCTTCAATATAAAATCCTTCAGGGATCTGTTCTGAAGTGATATCGTA
>CALMWI010000110.1 GCA_937873545.1 uncultured bacterium
ATCTGGGATTCGCAAAAGCGAACAATCAGGGATTGAAACTCGCAAGTGGAAATTATATTCTGATCCTCAACCCCGATACGATAGTTAAAGAAAAATCTATTGATATGCTGATCGATTATCTCAAAAAGCATCCTGAAACAGGTCTTGCGACCTGTAAGATAATCGGGCCTGAAGGAACTCTGGACGCATCCTGCCATAGATCTTTTCCGACAATATGGAACTCGTTCTGCCATCTTTCAGGATTAAGCAGACTTTTTCCGGATTCAAAGGTATTCGCAAGCTATAACCTTTTATATCTAAAAGATGACAGAATAGCTGAAGTCGATGCCGTGTCCGGATCGTTTATGCTTTTCTCAAGAGAAATAATCGACAAAGGCGTTTTCATGCCTGAAGACTATTTTATGTACGGAGAAGATATTGATTTCTGCTACCAGATCAAGAAAAAGGGCTACAAGATCGAATATGTGCCGATCGCTGATGTTATCCACTACAGAGGTCAGAGCTCAAAAAAAGACAAGATCAAGTTGAGAAAATATTTTTTTGAATCAATGAAGATCTTCGTAAAGAAAAACTATACTTCAAAATATTCGTTTTTCTATAAATTCATATTAGATATTACGATCATGTTCTCATACCTGATATCGATAGCGAAGATCATTTTCAGGATATATCTGCTGCCGATAATCGATATTGTTTCATATGCGGTAGGTTTATGGACCGCCGTATTTCTATACCGTCCGGTACTTCTCTTTCTGGGCAAGATCGACAACGACGCGTTTCCGGACATTAATCTAGAAATGTATTTGGGTGTATCAGGAATATATATCGCTATAATTCTTATAATATTCTATCTGACAGGAATATACAAGGAGTATAAATTCTCCTATAAAAAATTCATACTTTCGGCAGTTTACATCGCTTTAATAACTTTAAGCATAACTTACTTTATGAAAATATTTGCGTATTCGAGGATAACTCTTGCCCTGCTGCTGTCGATCAGCATTCCTCTAATGCTCGGGTGGAGATACATACTTCTTAGAAAGATGAAATTTTTTCTGGATAAAACACTTATTGTAGGCATAGATGAAGTATCGATGGAATTGATACGGCTAGAGAATGATCTGGCAAATGAAGGAAAGATAATTGTGGGATATGTCGATACGGATGATAAATACTTAGGAAAAAGTATAGATAAATTTGCAGTACTCGGTAGCATCGAAAATCTGAAGGAAATAATGAAGATAGAAGAGGCAAGCAGCATAATATTTTCACTAAAAAGTATTCCGCTTTCCAAGATCCTTGTTTTCAGAGATATGCTCGAATATGCGAATATAAGCTACAGAATACTACCGGATCTGATCCAGAAAAAGAACGGCAGGATTAATTATTTAAACATGTCTCAATAGGGAGAAACAAATGGATACTATCAAAAGCGCTGTTAAATGGTTTTTTAAAACGACATTCACAGTCATAATCGTATTTGCCGTATTATTTTTCTTTATTGCGGCATTCATAGCTAAATTGACCTACGAGAACATAAAATCTGACGAAATCCAAAAAGGATCATATCTTGTTTTGAGCTTTCCTGCCGGTTTGACGGAATCCCCGTCAGAGCAGATAACATTACGGGGATTTAGGGCGGATGACCTGAACAAAAAAGCGCTTACCCTATATGGTGTGATATCCAATATAGATCATGCGTCCGGTGATTCAAGAATAAAAGGGATATTTATAGATATGGATAACTGGGGTATAAGCCCGGAACACACAAATGAAATATCGTCAGCTCTTGACAAATTTAAAGAATCAGGTAAACCGGTGACTGCTTTGGGTAGCGGGCTTGATAAAAATAATTATCAGGCCGCTTTAGCCGCGGATGAGATAATTATGGATCCCTCAAGTTCATGTACGATAATTTTGAACGGTTACAGCGCTTCCGTGCCTTATTTCAAAGACATGGGAGATAAAATAGGCATAACAGTTAGTGCTATTCATATCGGGAAGTATAAAGGCGCAGGAGAAAATTTTTCAAGGAACAGCATGTCCGAGCAGTATAAAGAAAGCATCGAAAAGATATTGAATGACAGACTTGATCTTTTTTCCGGATCCGTTTCCGAACGAAGAGAGATAGACAGATCAGTTTTTGAAGGCATGATCGATAAAGGCGAGATGGTTTTCATAACTCCACAGCAGGCACTAGAGCTAAAACTTGTCGACAAACTAATGTCGTTTGATGATGTTTTAAAGGAAAGAGGCCTGAAAACAAAACAGCTCGTCGATGTCAGTGATTATTTAATTCCCGAAGAAAAAACAGGTGCAGCGCGTATTGCAGTAATTTTTGCGGAAGGCAATATTGTTGACAGTTATGTTGAAACAGCTTTCGGTGATGACACTATCAATCCTGAAAAATTTGAAAGGATATTGAACAAGATCAAAAAAAATAAGGATGTAAAAGCTATCGTTCTAAGAGTGAATTCACCCGGGGGATCCGCGCTGGCATCAGAGAAAATACTAAGGAAAATTAAGAACATCAAACAGGATATGCCGGTAGTTGTTTCAATGGGTCCGGTCGCAGCTTCAGGCGGGTATTACATAGCATGCCAGGCCAACAAGATATTTGCGGATCCATATACGATTACAGGATCGATCGGAGTAGTCTCTCTATTGCCTAATTTAAAAGGTATCTCGGAAAAGATAGGCATAAAAAATGAAACTATTGTCAAAGGAAAATATTCGGATATATTTGATCTGACTAAAGCTCAATCTCAGGACGATATACAGATTATCAGAAGCTCGATGGAGAAGATATACACCGAATTTAAGGCCAGAGTGTCGGAAGGAAGAAATATAAGTGAAATTGAACTTGAAGAAGTAGCTCAGGGACAGATATGGACAGGCCGTCAGGCAAAAGAGAACCGGCTTGTTGACGAACTCGGAGGTCTGAATTCCGCTATTCTGGAGGCTAAAAAACTGGCTGATCTAGATAATTATGACATTGTGACCTATCCTGAGAACAGATCAATTTCTGAAAAGATATTTTCAGCGGATTTTGAGGACAGTGATATTTTTAGCGGATTTGAAAATGCGGGATATTTTCAGAACGAAATATCTATGATCAAAAACGCTGTCCTTTTCGCAAACAGACCTGCGTTAATCCTTCCGGTTATAATTGAATGAAACATTAGTACTCGACTTTCCATAAGAACAGACCCTTTGGAGATATTGTCTTGGGAGAAAGACACCTGTTCTTTTTCTCGAATATGTTCAGAATGTCATTTTCCGATATTCTGTTTCTGTTCAATTCCAAAAATACCGAGACGATAATTCTCACCATGTTATGGAGGAATCTGTTAGCGGATATTTCCATTACGATCTCATCATTCTCACGGAAGAAATGAAGTTGGGTTACATCACAGACGTGATTTTTTACTTCAGCCTGAGCAGAGCAGAAGGCAGTAAAATCTTTTCTGCCTTTAAAAAGACCTGCGGCTGAATTCAATCTGTCAGTATCAATTTCGTGGGGGTAAAACAGTGAATATTTACTTCGGAACAATTCAGGTGTCTTGCGAATAAAATACCTGTATGTTCTTTTTTTTGCATCGAACCTCGAATTAAAACCGTCTTCAACAGGTTCAGAAGACAGGACAAGTATGTCTCGAGGCAGCATATTGTTTAACGGATGTTTGATTTTTTCAGGCGGAACAGAAGAAGGACTGTCTGTGATGAAGTTCACTGTCTGTGCTTTCGCATGCACTCCCGAATCCGTTCTTCCCGAGAAAACTGAAGTTATTTTCTGGCCGAAAAGTTTTTCAAGTGCTGAATCAAGTTCTTGTTGAACCGTTCTCTGATTTTTCTGCACCTGAGAACCGCAAAAATTCGTTCCGTCGTATTGAATTATCAGCTTAATATTCATAGCGTATTAAGAAAAAATATGATTATAATAACGATCAAAGCAAAAAGTATTAGATCGAATTTATTTAATTTAAACGATATTGTTCTGCTTCTACCGAAATCGATTTCTTTACCGGCAGCGTACCGTGCTTCCATCTCAACTGCTTTTACAAAGCTGAAATTGAAAAGGCCGGTAAGTATGTCGGTATTTTTTTTTAATATTGCAGTTCTTCCTATCTTATCAGCTTCCTCTCTTTCTGATTTTATTTTTTTTGCGCCTGAGAATAGTTCTGTTACAAATTCTATTCCAAGAAGAATTGAGAAAGAAGCTTTTCTGACCGCTTTTCTTATAAATACCGGTTTTATGTTACTGAAATAATCATCCATATTTTTAAGAAGATATCTATGATCGATAAAATAATTGAACCATATGCTTAACAGAACCAGTAAAATTACTTTTGCGAGGAATATAATGGAAACCTTAAGATCATATGAAGATAAGTACGAAAAAACAAATGAGAACAAAAAAAATATTCTGAAACCGAGAAAAGGTTTTATTACAAGACGGTAAAGCTTTTTAATAATTGCTGATATGATAATAATAATTCCGCCCCAGAACAGATGAAAACTTACTGAATTTGAGAAGCTTAAAAGCATTATAGAAGTAATGAACAATAAAAAAACAAGAACCGGATTGATCTCTAGTTTATGGTACAGAAAAAAACGGGCAGAATTATTCTGCCCGTCAATGGATTTGATTGTATCGATCACAGATTCTCGTATAAGTATTTTACCTGTTCCCTGAGCTTATATTCAAGGTCTCTCGAATTTTCATAAAGAGGTTTCAGAGTTGTTTTTGCTTTTTCGACTTTTCCTGCCTGAGCAAAGCTGTTGCCCGCATTGTAAAGGCATCTGTCCCTGTGAAGTTCTCTGTCTGTTTTTGAAGCTTTCAGGTAATATTCGCCTGCTTTTTCCGCCAGTT
>CALMWI010000111.1 GCA_937873545.1 uncultured bacterium
AGGCAGTATTTTGAACTTTATGTACAAAGGGATGTAAGGACTGTTGTCGATGTCGGAGATTTGAACCAGTTTACTGATTTTGTAAAATTATGCGCGGGAAGAGCGGGTCAGCTTCTTAATTTATCGTCATTGGCCGGCGATTGCGGCATAAGCAACACTACCGCTCAGAGGTGGATTTCTCTCTTGGAAACGAGCTTCATTGTTTACAGATTAAGGCCTTACTATAAGAACTTTTCAAAAAGGATAATTAAAAGTCCGAAACTCTATTTTTATGATACGGGATTATTGTGCTATCTTCTCGGAATAAAACAGCCTGAAGAAATTCGGTTTTCGCTGTACAGGGGTAGCATATTTGAATGTTTTGTTATATCTGAATTCATAAAAAACGCGCACAACAAAAATGAGGATCCGGGAGTTTATTTTTTTAGGGATTCATCCGGTAACGAAGTAGATTTGATAGTAGAAAACGGCACGAAACTAATTCCCGTTGAGATAAAATCCTCAGAGACTTTTAACACGAACTTTGTAAAAGGTATTAATTACTGGAGTAAGCTCACAGGCGACCAACATGCTGAAAAATTCGTCATTTACGGCGGCAAGCAGAAAATGAAATACAAAGGCGTTAATATTGTACCGGCGGCAATGCTATAAAATGTGTTAATCTATTTATTTGCATAATCTAAATTCTTTTATTAACTTTTTTCAGTTCTAACCAAAAAGGCACAGTATATATGAAAACTCTCCAAATTCTAATTTTATTGTTAATAGCCACACTATCCTTTTCAGCCCAGTTCGAGATCGTGAAGGATGTTACAGAGCTGCCGGGCGATCTTACTGCCCAAAAGTACGGACAGAAAGATGTCAATGGCGACTGGTGCGCAATTTTAAAGGTTCACACTGATGTAAAAGATCTTCAGTTCGAAGGAATGGGCTACGAGAAGCATGATTATCGCGGCGAGGGCATATATATTGTATATCTTCAGCCTGAGACAAAGAATATAAAATTCAAAAAAGACAGCTACATTCCAAAGAATCATAATTTTCCGTATAAACTCAAATCAAGCACTGTTTATATGCTCGAACTTAAAGGTGTAGGCGAAGAAAAGAAGATCGAAGATATCACTATAAACATTCTCGGAGAACCTGAAAACTCGATCATAACTTATGACGGTGAGGAAAAAGGCAAGATCAAAAGCCTCAAAACTTCCGTAGGAAAACACGAACTCAAAATCACAAAAGACGGTTTCCAGACCTATACCAAAACAATCGAAGTCAGTGCCG
>CALMWI010000112.1 GCA_937873545.1 uncultured bacterium
AAGAGAATTTAAATCTGCCATTGAAGATTTTGACAGATCTTTATCATTCACTGATTACGGATCATGGTTATTTGCAGAAGAACTAGTTAAAGAGCATAGATCTCGGGTTTATGCTCAAAGAGCCTGGTGTTATCATGGTCTGCAAAAATACGAAACTGCTCTCAAAGATTATAATAAAGCTGAGGAACAGGGATTTGATATGCCGGTATTCTATACCAACCGTGGTTTTGTAAAAAATGAGATGGGCCTGTATGCTGAATCTGCCGCTGATTTTGAAAAAGCAATTAATGCGGGAACGGACGATGCATCAAATTTTTCAGGTTTAGGATATTCTTATTTGTATCAGATGAAGTGGGATGAGGCTATCAAAAGTTTCAGTAAGGCAATAGAACTTGACCCAAATTTTGCAGGTTCCTATATAGGTATCGGGGAAGTATATTATCATGGATTTAAAGACTATGAGAAAGCTCTAGAACATTTCGATAAGGCTGTAAAATTGAACAGTGAGCTTACAAATGCATTATATTTTAGAGGCATGGCAAATAAAGAGATGAAAAATATTGAATCAGCGAATGCTGATATGCAAAAAGTAGTTGAAATGCCTGTCAGCGATAACGCTTATGATTATTTGTTCAGAGGTGCAGCTTATCATGAGTTGAAAGATTACAAAAATGCTGTTGATGATTTCAAGAAAAGTATTGAGATCAATCCTAAATATTTTGGAGTTTATCATGCTCTTGCCGATTCCTACAAAGAAATGAATGAGTATGAAAAATCTGCGGAAAACTATAAAACATATTTAAAACTAACCGGAAACAAGTTTGGTGATGAAGCTGAAGTGAAACAGAAACTTACAGAAATGGGTTTTTAAAGCGGAATTAATATTTATTATCAAAATAGCAAACTGAGATTTATATGATCAAAGACGCGGAATACATTCTTATTACCGACATAGGCAGTACGACAACAAAAGATAACAGTGGCTAAATGACACAAACTTGTTAAAAAATAATGGGAGCAATAGCCAATGAAAATTAAGCATTATATCATCTTAGCAATCTTTACCCTTATCATAATCAGCTGCAGAAAAGAAAAGAATTATTCTGTCGAGATCAGAGACGGCGTTGAGATAATTAAGAACAAAAATATAGAATCGTCTCCTGAACTTCAACTAGACTTAAAACTAATAAATGATATTTCACTCGAGAAATTAGTACTCCCTGATAGCGTAACCGCAATTAATTCTTTCAATAATTCAGCTGTTGATGACGAAGGCAATGTTTACATTTCAAGTTTTAAAAGTGCTGTCATTTACAAGATTGATAAAGAAGGTAAATATTTGACCAATTTCCATAGAAAGGGTCAGGGTCCTGGAGAAAGTCTTATAATAGACGACTTTGATGTTATTGGCAACTTCGTGTATGTAGTTGGAGAAAATGGGAAAGTAGCTGTTTACACAAAAACAGGTGATTTCGTCAAACAGCTCAGGCTTATTGAAGGCAAATATAACGGACTTCAGATCATTAATTCCGGTCATGATATTATTTGCGCTACAAGAAGTACGATTTATGTTCCTGAAGAAAATAAAAATAATATTTCTATCGGTTTATTCCTTCTCGATACGAACAATCTGGAAAAATATTCGAAAATACTCGAAATCGAATCGACAGTAGATCTAAATAGTTATAGATATCTTATGAATGAGGATCAAAGACGAAGCAGCTTATACAATGGTCAGGTATTTTTTGAGGACCTCAGTTTTGATTTTTATGCTGTTGATGTTTATGATCTCAGTGGGAAAAAAATTAAACGAATTGAAAAGCAGACAAAAAAAATAGCCTGCTCAGACAAATTCAAGGCTGAAGTAAATGAAAAAAGCAAGAAAGTTACTATGGCAAAATTAGTGGCTGATTATATGAAGCAGATATTGTGGATACATTCAGATAAAAATGGAAATTTATGGGTAAAGCCCGCCGTAGAAGGATTAGACTTTGATCATCAGTTTTACGATGTATTTAATTCGAACGGTGTATTTATGAAAAGAATAAAATTACCCATCCCTGATACTTATAAACGACTTATATTTGACAAAGACAAGCTGATCGCTATAGATGGTGACGGCTGCAACCTAAAGCTTTTTGAATATGAATTCAATAAGTAACTAATTGTAATAATTTACAAACATGTTTTTTATTTTATCCTGAATAATAGTTGTTTCGTCGCATTTTTATTCATAAAACATAAATTCAGCTTTACATTGCTTCCTG
>CALMWI010000113.1 GCA_937873545.1 uncultured bacterium
TGATAAGGATTTCGCCTTTCGATGCCGCGCACAAAAGACATACTTCATTCGCATCCGTTTATGTATATCCTGAAGCTGACGACATTGAAATTACTGTTGATCCTCAGGACCTGCGCATAGATACCTACAGGTCGTCCGGCGCCGGCGGTCAGCATGTGAACAAGACTGATTCCGCTGTCAGGATCACTCATATACCTACGGGTATAGTAGCACAGTCGCAGAACGAAAGATCGCAGACATTCAACAAAGACACGGCCATGAAGATGCTGAAAGCAAGACTGTATCAAAAAAAGCTGGATGAGGAAAAAGCGAGACTGGCGCATATTGAAGATTCAAAAAAGGATATTTCATGGGGAAGTCAGATCAGAACCTATACTTTTCAGCCTTACAATCTGGTAAAGGATCACCGAACCGGCATTGAGACCGGCAATGTGAATGCCGTAATGGACGGTGACTTGAAAAAATTCGTTAGAGGTTATTTAATAAAATTCGGAAAATTTGAATAAAAAGGATAAAAAATGCTTAATGAAATGTTTGAAGGAATAATCACATCGGTGTCTGCCGGTATGAACACAAAAAAAGTTGATGGCGTTAAGACCAAAGAAGGCGTTTACCGCCTTAAACTTGAATCGAATGACATTGATTATGAATCGGTCGCGAAATTCAATTCGTCTATAAGCTCAACTCTGCTCAATATTCAGCCGATGCCGTTCAGAGCGGTTAATTTCGGGGATCAGACAGTTATGAATCTTGATATTTATTTCTGGGGTGTCGAAGAGGAGGATGACCAGAATCGCGGAACCTATAAAGATCTTGAAGCTAGACCTGACGCACAGTTCAAGAGGGTCAAAATAAAAAATCTTTCAGTAAACAATAAGGTAAATATTCCTCATTTTATTTTTACTTTGGAGATACCGATGGAAACTGACGCGAAATTTCTCTTCTCGCATCTTAAATCAACAGTAAACTTTAAATTCGATAAAGCTTAAATATGGAATTTTTCCAGCCTGAATATTTTCGGAGAACCGAAAAAGACGCCATAAAATGCATGCTATGCGAGAAGGCCTGTGTTATAAAAAACGGGCTGAAAGGTTACTGCGGAGCTAACTGCAATCGTGACGGTGAACTTGTGAACCTTGTTTACGGTCATCCGGTAGCGTTAAATATCGATCCAATCGAGAAAAAACCTCTCTACAGGTTTCTGAAAGGTACGGAAACATATTCCTTAGGCACACTCGGATGTAATTTCAAATGTTCATGGTGCCAGAATTATCATATCAGCCAGAAGCATTTTGACGAAAAGATCCCTTCCGATATCGTACTCCCCGACGAAGTGGTTTCAGGAGCGATCCAGGCGGACTGCATGTCCGTATCATATACTTACAATGAACCCGCTATATTCTACCCTTATGCGAAAGATATCGGAATGATAGCTAAAGAGAACGGGCTGAAAAATATTTTTGTTACGAACGGCTATCAGACAGAAGACATAGTATGCGACATGAAGAACTGGGTTGATGCGGTTAACATAGACCTTAAATCCTTCAACAGGGATAAACACCTGAAATTTACGGGTGGAGAGCTTGATATTGTTCTGAGGAATCTGAAAGCTTTCGCGGATTCTCCTGTTCACCTGGAGGTCACTACTCTGGTAATTCCGGATTTTAATGATTCTGAAGAAGAACTGTCCTCTATAGCGGATTTCATCTTAAACGAACTCGGGACGGATGTCCCCTGGCATGTCAGCGCTTTCCATCCGGATTACAAGATGACAGACAGGTCAGCTACACCCTCCGATAAAATATTTAGAGCCGTAGAGACCGGAATATCAAAAGGATTAAAGTATGTTTATCCCGGAAACGTCCGCTAAATGAAAATCGACAATACCAAGATGATAATATTTTCCGTTAAACTTCTGATCGCGGCAGTTATTACTTCAGTTGTTTTGTACAACATCGACTCGATCAAATTAAAGCTGATAATAAAAAGCGCTGACATTACATACATTATGCTCGCGATAGTTCTTCTACCTTTAAATCTTTACCTTCAGTTCGCGAAATGGAAGTATCTCGTTGACAGGACAACGGGAAAAAAAACCCCCTTGATGCAGATTTGGTGCTCGGTAATACTTGGAATAGGATTCGGATTCATAACTCCCGGAAGAGTAGGAGAGCTTGGAAAACTTTTTATTATAAAAAATGCGGACAGATATAAGCTTCTCAGCATAAGCATAATTGAAAAAATATACGATACTTTTCCCGTGATCTTTTTCGGGATAATATCTCTTCCTTTTTTACCGCATAATTTTTTCACGGGATCAACGCTTTTTAGGTCGAATTTGATCATAATTGCTTTCATTATATCATTAATCTTATTTTTTATCGCTATTCATCCCGGACTTCTGAGAGCTTTTCTTTACTACTTAAGAAACAACATTCTTAAGAACAGTATTAAATTCGGAAGATTCTGCGACGGACTCCACGGTTTCAAAAAGAAAAACTCAAAAGTGATTCTTTTATTATCTTCAAGCCTGTTCCTTGTTTATACTACTCAGTTCGTTCTGCTTATACTTGCGTTTGGAGAAATAAATGTTTTTCCAGGTTTTATAGGCGTATGGACGGCGATATTATTAAAAACTTTTCTTCCTTTCAGCATTGGCGACATAGGTATAAGAGAAGGTACAGCGGCTTATATATTCCGCCTGTTCGATTTTCCTTCGGAAGCTGCGGTTTCTGCCGCATTCCTGCTTTTTATAATAAACATACTGATCCCTGCTGCTGCGGGTATATTATTCATACCCTTTATCTTAAAAAATGACCGTTGACCACTTTGTAATTATATAACTTTCTCATCCATGTTTCCAAAGATGATCTCATCGATCTCACCGCTGCCGGATCAGATCCGCTGAGATCATTTTTTTCTTCCGGGTCTTTTCCGATGTCGAAGAGTTCGTATCTCACTCCGCTGCTGTCGGGATATGCATTAAGTTTCATATCTGAAACTATAAGAGCGCGTGGAAGAATAGGATGCGTTTCGTTTATAAGCTCGCGATTCCTAGATGTGTAGCCGTCTTTGTTCAAAAATCTTACTCCTTCTTTTATTCTGACAGCTGAAATATCTGTCAGCAGGATTTCCTGCCTGATGAACTCCGGATCGAAAAATGATTTACCCTCGAAAGAGAATTTTTTTAGATCATATCCTGCGGCATCGAGCACTGTCGGAAGAATATCCAAAGTGGTATATCGGTTTTTTACTTTCCTTTCTATTCCAAACTGTCTCGAGCTTACATAAAGAGGTATCTTATACAAATCGGTTCGAAGCCCTTCTCCGACCTTCGGGATCCCGAAAAGACAGATCACGGTTTTTTCCGTTATTCGAGAGTTTTCAAGCTCGCGATATATCATATTTATTTCATCGTTCAGATAATTAAGATAAGCTTCTTCAGGTTTTTGGTCCGCGAGCCTGTAATAAGGATATGGAAGATAGTCTCTGTAGTCTGGTATGGTATAATACAAAAGAAAACTTTCTTTCCCGCCTCCCGCAGTTTGCGAAATTTTTCTTTTAAGATATGTCCTATCTCTGTATCCTGAGATAAGCTTCGCTTCAGGAAAAGCCCCTTCTCTCATGCTGTTATTAAATATTACCGGAGATAGAAAGTGAGAAAGAAGAACTTTCGATCTTAATATGCTTTCTGATGAAGCGAACGAATGGTTGTCGCCGGCTTCCTCTGCAGTTCTCTCAATCCGGAACCTGATGTCAGAATAATCAACTGCATTAATTCCGATACCTTTCAAATTCCGAAAAACTGTTTTGTTCTGTGCATTCATGCTTAGAAGCCCGTCAGAAAACTCCCATTTTTCAGGATTCAAAGAAGTTAAAACTGATAAAATAACAGATTGGGGATCAAGAGCCGGAGTAAAGCAATTTTCAAAATCGTAGGAATGACTCTTAAGCTCCTTTAGTGCAAACCTGTCTTTTATATTACCAGCAGACAGATATGATCTTTCCAGATTCTCTACGCCTATAAATACTATATTTTTGATTTCTGAACCGACCGAAGCATTTAAAAAACCGTAGTTGAATATAAAAAGAACTGACAATATCACTGTTGCGAAATACGCAAGAGCTCTATTGGTTCCGTGATACATTGACAGATTCTTGACAAGATTGTGTACGCTCATAATAATAATGATCGTAAAGAAAACTGTGAAGTACAACGGAGAGAATTTGTCCCGTATAAAAGCAAAAAGGCCGCTAAGCCAGAATGAATTATTAAGAAGTGTGTCTTTAAAAAGCAGAGGATTATTTATCAGTTCTCTTAAAGTAAGCGCAAGAAGAGCCAGAAAAGAAATACCGAAGTTTTTTAAAAAATATTTTGAGTATTTTTTGATATCGTTTTCGAAAGTATAGGAATATTTTTTTCTTTTTTTTGCGAACAATCCGGCACTTAATCCTCCAATTATCAGACCGAGTAATGTGTATGATATAAATATTTTTATCTGCTCTAAATAATAAACTGAAGAGGTTAAAACATCTGTATCGTAGAACATTATTTCCAAAAAATATATTGTCCATACTATGAATAGTGAAGGAAAAGTATTTTTTAATAAACGGTAAATCATTCGGTTTCAGTTTCGACAGATTTTATTTTGAATTTAACCGCAAATAGCTCCCAGGAAACTATCGTCAGGGCAGCTATTAATGGACCCACCAGAAATCCTGCCATACCCATCCATGCTATTCCTCCCACGGAAGAAACGAACATGACAACAGGATGAAGCCCGCTTCTGTCTCCGGCAAGCTTGGGCTTTATAATATTCTGATCAATAAGTATCACTCCCGCACCGAATACGAGAAGTATTATGCCTTTCGCTACGCTTCCGTTCAAGATAAGAAATACCGCTGCCGGCACTATAACGGTATTGGCTCCTACAACCGGCAGCATTGACAGGATCACCATTATTATTGCCCAGAAAAATGGCGATGCTATTCCCATAATAAGGAACAGTAACCCTCCGTAAATCCCTTCAGCTATCCCGATCAGAAATGTGTAAATTATGATCGTATCTGTAATTTTAACAAGTTCGTCAACTGCTTTTTTTTCATCCTCTCTTTCAAAAGGCAGTACGTTTCTCACCTTAGAAAGCAGCTTTTTACTGTCTAGAAACAGGAAAAACAGCATAAAAGGGGTTATAAAAAGGTGCATAATAAATGAGGTTATATTAAAAAAAGCCGATTGAAGCGCTTTCATCAGAAATGAGCTTACAGTAGTAAAGATATCGGCACCGATTTCTTTAAATTTTTCCAGATCTAGCGAACTGATTTCTGAAGATAATCTCTCCCCGACTAAAGGAACTCTCATAGCATATCCGCTTAATGATTCCGCGGTCAGCATTTCACGATATAGAGGCATTTTATCTCTTACATCCCTATAAATATCCGAAGCTTCTAGAGACACTGACATTCCGAAAAAGAATAATGGTACAGAAACTATAAAAACAACTATCAGAGTTGTATAAACCGCGGCTTTTTTCCTGCTTTTTGTTTTTTTCAGGATATACGCGAACGGTTTTCTAAAAATTATATATAAAACGATCGAGAGAAAAATGTCTGTTAAAAACGGAAGAAGAAGATTTAAAAAGGAAAACGAAATAATTAAAAGAAACCCGAGAAAAAAATAATCATTCATCTTTAAACTCTTCATGTCAGCACCTCCCTCCTAAACATATTTCCTGTCAAGACTTCTGTATTGCACCGCTTCGGCTATATGCTCAACAGAGATATTCTCCCTGCCTGCAAGATCAGCTATTGTTCTCGCGACTTTCAATATCCTGTTGTATGCCCTGGCAGATAATGAAAGTGACTCTATGGCTCTTTTCAGGATTGAATCAGATGATGCGTCAAGCGCGCAGTATTTTTTCAGATCTTTTTGATTCATGCCTGAATTACAATAAATATTCCTTCCATTATACCTTAAGGTCTGGATCTTTCTCGCTTTTATTACTCTCTGCCTTATCGCTTCAGACTTTTCAGCGTCTTTCTTTTGAGAAAGCTCATCGTATTTAAGGGCCGGGACCTCTATGTGTATGTCAATTCTGTCCATCAATGGACCCGATATCCTGCTTAAATATGTTCTGATCTTATTGGCAGGACATGAGCATTCTCTGGTAGGATCACCGTAATAACCGCAGGGGCAGGGATTCATCGCGGCGACCATGATAAAATTAGACGGGAATTTTAAAGTAGAGGCCGCTCTTGCAATAGTAACCTCCCTGTCCTCCAGAGGCTGACGCATTACTTCAAGAACATTCTTTTTAAATTCCGGAAGCTCATCGAGAAAAAGAACTCCGTTGTGAGCCAGACTGATCTCGCCCGGCTTAGGGAATCTTCCGCCGCCGACCAGGGCTGAATCCGATATTGAATGATGCGGTGACCTGAACGGCCTTGTAGCGATTATACCTTTTTCGTGAGGAAGCAGTCCCGCAACAGAATATATCTTGGTCGTTTCGAGCGACTCCTCAAGAGTAAGATTCGGTAGAATAGTCGCGAATCTTTTCGAAAGCATCGACTTTCCGCTCCCGGGAGGTCCTATCATAAGTATATTATGCCCGCCGGCCGCCGCTATTTCAAGAGCTCTCTTTACATGGTATTGTCCTTTTACTTCTGAAAAATCTATTTCCCATTGATTCAGCTCTTCAAAAAGTCTGTTTACATCAATCTTTCTCGGTTCGATCTCTATCCTTCCGTTAAAAAAATCCACAATTTCTTTCAGACTTCCGACAGCGTATATTTTTGAACCGGGAATAACAGCCGCTTCATCCGCATTTTCTCTCGGAAGGAGAATTCCTTTATATTTATTTTCAGCCATGACCGAGATCGGAAGCGCTCCTTTGACCGGCCTTACCGTTCCGTCCAGAGAAAGCTCCCCGAGGATTATATAATCCTTTGTTTTTTCAATATCTATCTGCCCTGTCGCACCCATTATAGCTATAGCTATCGGAAGATCATAAGACGAACCTTCTTTTTTTATATCTGCCGGTGCAAGATTTACGGTAATTTTTTTGATCGGGAACATATATTCCGAGTTCTTGATCGCCGCATTTATCCTGTCTTTGCTTTCCTTTACCACACTGTCCGGAAGGCCTACGATCGACAGTCCCGGAAGACCTCTCTCCAGATGGGTCTCCACTTCTACCGTAAAAGCGTCAAGTCCGATTACCGCCGCCGACAAAACTTTTGCTAACATTAATGCTCCGGTTAAATACAATACTTTTCATTCAAAATTACTCCAATTGCATTTTAAAGTCAATTAAATTAAAAATATAATGTTAATTTTGAACATTTTTCAATTTACATTCATAATTATTTTCATTATCTATCAGTACATTTTTTAACAAAAAAAGAAAATTCGGAGAATGATATGGCAAAAATGAAAGTTCTGGCAAAATTAAAAGCAGAAAAAGGGTTGTGGATGACCGAAAAGGACATCCCTGAGATAGGGTTGAACGATATTCTAATTAAGATCAAAAAAACTGCTATCTGCGGTACGGATCTCCACATTTATAAATGGGACGAATGGTCCCAGAAGACCATCACTATAGGTCAGACCATCGGGCACGAATATGTGGGAACGGTGTCAGCAATGGGCGCCGGTGTAAAACATTTTAAGATCGGTGAAAGAGTTACCGGCGAAGGACATATAGCCTGTGGCCACTGCAGAAACTGTAGAAGAGGTAAAAAGCATGTCTGCGAGAATACTGTCGGAATTGGCGTGAATATCGACGGCGCATTTGCTGAATATTTAAAAGTGCCCGCCGAGAATGTTATGAAGATCAATCCGAAAATCTCAGATGATTATATTGCGATCATGGACCCGTTCGGCAACGCTGCTCACACTGCGCTATCTTTCCCCGTAATAGGCGAAGATGTTCTTATCACGGGCGCAGGCCTGATCGGGAGTATGGCAGTGGCTATCTGCAGATTCGCCGGTGCCAGACACATCGTGGTTACGGACATCAGCGAATACAGGCTTGATATTGCGAGAAAAATGGGCGCGACGAGAGCGATAAACCCGATGAAAACTAAAATAAAAGACGTGATGAAAGAGCTCGGTATGGTCGGCTTTGATGTCGGTCTTGAAATGTCCGGATCGCCTGCAGCTTTCAATGATATGATCTCCAATATGTATAACGGTTCAAAGATCGCGCTTCTCGGGATACTTCCTTCAAATACCCAGGTGGCATGGAGCGATATAATCTTCAAAGCTCTGACTTTGAAAGGCATTTACGGCAGAGAAATGTTCGAGACATGGTATAAAATGGAACAGATGCTAATTGCCGGACTTGACTTAAGCCCGATAATCACGCACCATTACAAAGTGGCCGATTTCCAAAAGGGATTTGACGTCATGGAGACTGGTGAAAGCGGAAAAGTGATACTCGACTGGGAATAAACAATGGCTTTAGTAGTTCAAAAATACGGGGGAAGCAGCCTTGCTACCCCCGAAAAGATCAAAGCACTTGCAGAAAGGATTGTCGCGCGGTATGACTCAGGTGACAGACTTGTCATTGTCGTTTCGGCAATGGGGAACACTACGAACAGCCTTGAGTCCAAGGCAAACGCCTTGTCAGGCGATCCCGACCCGAGAGAAGTAGATATGCTTATCTCTATCGGCGAAAGGGAATCGATTTCACTGATGGCGATCGCAATAAACAGCATAAGACCATGCTTAGCAATCTCTTTTACCGGTTCTCAGATAGGACTTATAACTGACAATAATCACAGGAATGCCCGTATTCTCGAGATCAAAGGAGACCGCCTTGTCGATGCGTTGAAAACCGGAAAGATCCCGAAAATTGCCGGTTTTCAGGGAGTCAGCACGGAAAAGGAGATCACAACACTCGGCAGAGGCGGATCGGACACTACTGCCGTAGCCGTGACCGCGGCTATTAAGGCAGACGCCTGCGAAATTTATTCCGACGTAGTCGGTGTTTACAGTGCCGACCCTAAGATCTGCGACTCGCCGGTACTGATAAAACAACTAGATTACGAGACTATGCTGACGATATCATCGCTAGGCGCAAAAGTTCTAAAGGATGCCGCTGTCGAGTATGCTCACAGACTTGGCGTCAAGATAACCACCGGACTTACATGGACAGGCGAAACGGGAACAACGGTATGCAAAGAATCTTCACTCGATAAGAACAAATTCATCTCACTGGTGCTTAATGATAAACTAAGCTACAAACAGACAAACGGCGGATTAAACCTTCCTTCGGATCTTTCAAATGTCCGGTTCTGCCAGTCGTCCGGATCATACGGTTTAATTGTTTTTAACGGTCTTCGTGATAATAATTCGCATAGTTGTTTTTCTCTGGCTTTAGTTGGTTCCGGTCTGCGCAGCGAATGTGTAAAACTGAACGAAATGAAAAATATTCTGTCTGAAAAAAGTCGTTTAATCGCAATTGATCTTTCAGATTTAAAATTCGAGATATATACAGAAACCTTAATATCGCGGGATGTTTTTAATAAAATCCACAATCTCTTTTTCGGATAAATTAAGCTTTTTTTTTACAATTTTATATTTACTTGCAGGACATTATTACTTATATTTATTTACTATTAGTTAATAAGGTTATACAAGAGAGGTTGTAAGGTGAGCGAATTAAATAAGATAGAACTTCAGTTCAAGGATAAAATAAAGGCGTATCTTAACCAGAACTCGTTCAACACATGGGTAAAACCCTTAAAAATAGTTCAGATCGAAAATGATAAAGTTTCTATACAGGTTCCGTCTAAGATCCACATCGATTATATAAAAGGTCAATACAAATCAGTATTCGAAAAAACTTTAAGTGAAATACTTGCCAGAGAAAATCCTGTAATTAAGTTTTTAATCGATGCCGATACAGATTTTAGCTTTGAGCATAAGTCAGACATAGATACCCAGACCAAAAAAACAAAAATTCTGCCCAAAACCAGGGTAGCTCCCTACAAAGAAACTTCTTTAAATCCGAAATACACTTTTGAAAATTTTGTGTCGGGCAACGGAAACGAAACCGCATATGTTTCATCGCTTCAGGTAGCGAAAAACATAAAAAACACCCAGTATAACCCTTTATTGATCTTCGGCGGGGTCGGACTGGGAAAAACCCACCTTGTTTCTGCGATCGGGAATTATGTTTTTAATAACGAGCCCGACAGAAACATCCTTTATCTTTCATCAGATATTTTAGTCCAGCAACTGGTAACCCATATTCACAAAAACACAATTGATGATTATAAAACATATCTCTGCACGAAAGATCTGATCATAATTGACGATATTCAGTTTTTGGCAAAAAAAGAAAAAAGCATGCAGGAACTTTTCCATATTTTCAACCATATTTACAACAGCGGCGGACAGATAGTCATGACATCGGATTTTCATCCGAACGAGATCCACGACCTTGATGACAGGCTTAAATCAAGATTTAAAATGGGACTGATAACCGATGTAAGACCTCCAGACCTGGAAACAAGAGCGGCGATCATACGGTTAAAAGCGGAGGAAATAAATTTTAATCTTGAAGACGATATCGTTATGTTCATTGCAAATAACATTAATACAAATGTCAGAGATCTCGAGGGAGCTGTTAAAAAATTGTATTTTTACTACTCTCATTTCAATAAAGAGATAGGGATAAACAAAGCTAAAGAAATACTAAAAGAGCTTATAACATCAAAAAAATCAACTCTAAACATTGACAAAATACAGGATATTGTATCAGAGTTTTTTTCGATACCTAAAGACCTTCTGATGAAAAAAACAAGAACCAAAGAGATCGCGGATGCAAGGGCGGTTGCAATGTACCTCTGCACTACTCAGCTTAAGGCTACAACAACTAGCATAGGAGTTCATTTCGGCGGCAGGGAACACAGCACCGTATCTCATGCGGCAAACAAGATCCAAAAGAAATTAAACAATAAAGATCCTGAAGTAACTAAGATGATCGAAGAAATTCTTAATGTAATTAACTTATCCACTTGTTAACATGCAATAATTGTGAATAAACAGGAAAGTGTATCAATGAACAGACGGTATAAATGATATGAACAGTGTTTGCGGATTTAAAATATTTTCATCTTGTTTTTATTTCAGAAGATATGTAATTATTCACATATCATCGGTGTTAATAATGATAATAATCTTAATAAAATTTAATAATTGTTTAAAAAAAAGGAGCTGTTATGATCTTCTCAACACTTAAGTCAAATTTGATGACTCAGTTGTCACTGATCAATCCGATTCTGCCCGCACATAGCGCAAAACCGATCACAGAATGCATAATCCTCGGATTGAAAGATAATGAACTTACAATTACTGCGACAGACATATCCGTTACTCTTGTAAATAAAATTGAAGTAAACGGAGTGGAGGATGGAACTGTAGTTGTTCACGGTAAGAAATTCATAAATATAGTTAAAAGTCTTCCGGATACTCTTCTTACAGTAAAAAAAGAAGGCGGTCTTGTTAAGATAATTTCTAACAATATCAAATTTGAGCTGTCTCTTACTGAAGATTATGAAGATTTTCCTGCAACCCCGAAAAATCTGTCCGGCAACAATCTTGTGATCGATACTTTAAAACTTAAAAACTATATCGAGAAAACCGTTTTTACTGTATCGCCGGATCAATTAAGGGCGGTACTTACCGGTGTTCTGTTTTCACTAAAGCTTAATTCTCTTACGATGGTAGCTACCGACAGTGTGAGACTGGTGAAACTAGAAGATAAAATAGTCAAATACGAAGGTGAAGACACTGACATGATACTTCCTGCAAAATCTCTTCAGATAGTCGCAAACGCAATAGACAAAAACGAGGAGTGTCTGATATATTTTGAAGAGAATTATGTGGAATTCCGTTTTGGAACAGTTGTAATATTTTCACGACTGATAAACGGAAAATATCCTGCTTATCAGGCTATAATACCGGCTAATAATCAACTTAAAGCTAAATTTGACAAACAGACAGCGATTTTAGCTTTAGGAAGAGTATCACTAGCCTGCAACCCGGTAACAAAACTGATCAAATTCAATTTGGAACCGGGACAGCTTCTAATAAATACGGAAGACAGCAATTCGTCGTCAAAAGCAGAAGAGAGCATACCACTGGACTATGCCGGCGAAAAACTTCTTATCGGGTTCAATTCAACAAAAATAATCGAACTTTTCAAAAATATAAATACGGAAATGATACTCTTGGAGATAAGCACCGGAAAAAAACCGGTTATCATAAAGCCGTTCGAATCCAGCGATTCTTACGAGTTAATGATGCTTTTGATGCCTTCATCAGTTGATAATTCGGGCAATAACTAAAGGATGAAATTAAGAAAAATAGAATTGGCGAATTTCAGGAATTACGAAAAGCTTGAACTCGAATTCTCTAAAAATATAATTTGTTTTACAGGTTTGAACGGTCAGGGAAAAACAAATATTGTCGAGGCGATCTCAGTGCTGGGTCTCCTAAACAGTTTCAGAACAAGCAATTATTCTGATCTTCTTAAATTCAACGCAGACTATTTTTTCTTAAAAGCATTTTTTCAGAACAGCAGCAAAAGGGATCTTGAGGTAAAGATCAGCTACGACAAAGAGATAAAGAAGATCATGTTTCAAAATAAAAGGATACTGAGGTTCTCTGAAATGTGGGGGAAAATTCCGATAGTGTATCTGATGCCCGATGAGAGTGTTATTACAACAGGGCCGCCTAACGCAAGGAGGGAATTCGGGGATAAATTATTGTCAATGGTAGATGCAGAATATTTTTCAGTACTGAATGATTATAATACAATTATTAAACAAAAAAATAAGGTTCTGTTCACTTTGAAGGCCGGAGAAACCCTTAATGCCGAAATGGTCGGTATCTACAATTCCAAGATAGCGGATCTCGGAACGAAATTATATAATAAGAGAATAGCATTTCTTGAAATATTTACAGTATATTTTAAAAGTATTCTGCTAAAAATTTCTGACGGGCTTTACGAAGGAGAGATCGGATATGAAACTCTCATGGATGAGAAAAATTATTATAAAAGCTTGTCTGAAAATCTAAAAAAATACCAGAAAGATGAGATAAGAAGGGGAACAACGCTTGTAGGAGCTCACAAAGACGACCTGGATTTTATGATCAACTCAAGGTCGCTGCGCAAATTCGGATCAAAAGGGCAGCATAAGCTTTTTCTGGTAGCATTAAAACTGGCAGAAATAGAATACATAAAATCTATTACCGACGAATACCCGATTTTTATTCTTGACGATCTGTATTCCGAAATAGACGAGAAAAAAAGTCTTCAGGTGGCTAAAATACTCGATAATGATATTCAGACATTTATAACAACAAGCAACAGCAGGATAATAGATCAGCTCGATAAAAACAGTTCGCAGCTTTTTAGAATTGATAACGGAGTCTGCATAGCGGTATAGAATATGAAAAAAAGACTTGATCGAGCATATAATTCACCGAGAAAGATACCAAAAATTGATTCTGTGCTTTCATCTGTGATCTCTTCAAGTCCCGAGTTCGGAAAGCTCGGAGTGATAATGGCGATATTAAACGCATGGAAAGAAACTCTCGGAGATAAATTATCGGCTGTTACAAAAATAATCAAATATGAAAATAATGTTCTTTATGTAAAAGTAACAAGCTCTGCGTGGAGAAATGAATTTTATCATATTGAGGATGAAATCAAATCAAACCTGAGAGCCAGGCTGGGGAAAATAAAAATAACGAAAATAATGTTCGTTTAGCCGGAGGAATTAATGAGCGAGATAGAAAACACAGGAAAAGATGCCTATTCAGCAGATACGATAACCGTATTAAAAGGCCTTGAAGCGGTCAGGATGAGACCGGCGATGTATATCGGAGATATCGGTTCA
>CALMWI010000114.1 GCA_937873545.1 uncultured bacterium
TTCGAGAGAGCTTGATAAAGTAAAAAATCTTCCCGAAGACGCAAGCGAACCCTATATGCAGAACATAAGCATAAGGGAAATGAAATCGGTCTGCACTATAGCCGTTGAAGGAGAATCATATACACCTGACGGGATTAAAAGAATCGCCGAGAATATCAAGGACGATCTGGCGAAGATAAATTATGTATCAAAAGTCGAACTAAAAGGCGCAAAGAACAGAGAGATAAGGATCGAGCCTGACATAAATAAAATGGAATATTTCAATATAAATTATTCAGATATAGAAACTGCGGTCAGGGCCAGAAATCTGAATCTGCCCGGCGGAAGTATTTTTGCGGGTGATTCGGAAGTTTTGATAAGGACAATGGGCGAGTTGGTTTCAGTTGACCAGATAGAGTTCGTCGTACTCAAAGCATTCGATAACGGAAGCCTGATAAGGATCAGAGACATAGCTGAAGTTAAAGATACTTATGAGGACATTAACATTAAGACCAGGCTGAACGGAAAAGAAAGTATAAATCTGTATGTATATCAGAACGCTGACGGCAATATTCTGGATATAATTGAAAATATAAAGAAGTATGTGGTCACTATAAAAAACAACTATAAAGACGTCAACGCAAAGATAATTAATGACGATTCGGTTGAAGTTAAAAGAAATATAAGCACTCTGTCCTCTTCTGCTGTTTTCGGTGTGATACTGGTATTTATCACATTGTTTTTATTCATAGGCTGGAGATACGCTCTTTTAGCAGCGTGGGGAATACCTTTTTCTTTTCTGATGACTTTCTGGCTTATGCATTATTTCGGGATAACGATCAATAATCTAAGTCTGTTTGCGCTCGTTCTTGTACTCGGTATGGTAGTTGACGATGCTATTGTGATAATAGAAAATGTTCACAGGAACATAGAGAACGGAATGAGCCCCAAGAAAGCGGCCGTTGAAGGTACCAAAGAAGTGTTCTGGCCTGTAATGTCGGCAGTAATGACTACAATAGCTGCTTTTCTTCCGCTTCTAATGTTAGAAGGTAACATGGGAAAATTCCTATCTGTATTTCCGATAGTTGTATCAATAGCACTTTTTACTTCGCTTTTCGAAGCTGTGCTGATGCTGCCGTCGCATCTTGCCGATTTCGCAAAACCTCACGATAAGATCAAAGCTGAAGGGCATTTTTATCATGCCGTTGTGCGAAAATACGGACAAATCCTCATTGGTTTCTTAAAAAGAAGAACGCTGGTAATGATGCTTCTTGTAATCACGCTTGTTCTATCGGTCCTAACCGTAGTAAAGGGTCTGGTAAAATTTGAATTTTTTCCAAAAACCGCACCTTCGACACTTACAATCAAAGCCGAGACATTTTCAGGATCTCACCTTGACCAGACAGATTCGCTGGCTTCGCGGATTGAAAATTATCTGATGTCTTTGCCGTATCAGGAGAATTTCCAGTCGCTGAATACCAATGTCGGACAGCAGCAGGACAGGTCGTTCTGGGACGAGGGGACTAATCTTATGGAATTCAGGCTCGATCTTATCGACGCCGACAGTCTTACCGTAGATCTCAATGTAGTTACAGGCGATATCAGAAAATTCCTGAACGGAATACCTGAGATCGTAAGCTATAAATTCTTTACCGGAAGATCGGGACCTCCGACAGGCGAGGATATTGAATTAAGGATCACCGGAGACGACCTCAAGAAACTCGAGGAGCTTTCTGAAAAGGTTAAGAGAACACTGTCGGGGATCGAAGGCGTAACCGATATTGACGACAATTTCGATTCGGGCAAAAAAGAGCTTAAAATTTATCCTGATCACGACAAGCTCGCCCTTTACGGTATAAGCCTGTCCGAACTTGCTTCGTTCGTAAGGGTTTCTTCAGTTGGAAAGATCATATCGGAATACAGTGAAAGATCCGAGAAGTATAATATCAGAGTTATCCTTCCCGAGCATCAGTTCGATACAGCCGACAAGATAGAGAATCTGAGGATCAATACCAGATCAGGCAAGAAGATAATTCTCAAAGATGTGGCGGAATTCGAGATCTCGAATACGATCTCCAGAATATCTAGAAGAGACGGGAAAAGAGCGATCACTATAACGGCAAGCACGGGCTCATATATCTCGAACGGAAAAGAATTTATGAGAACTCCTGATGAAGCAAACGAACTGCTTTTCGGTAACAAGATCAAGAACATTTCAGGCGCGCTCGAAAATTTTGGAAAAGATCATCCCGGCTACAAGATCGAGGCGGGCGGCGCGGCGGATGAGAGAAAGAAAAGTTTCGGTTCATTATACATAGCTTTCCTGTTGGCTCTAATAATGATCTATATGATCCTGGGAGCGCAGTTCAAGTCATACATTCAGCCGGTTATCGTGATGATCACAATTCCTTTCGCCTTCATAGGGGTAATTATAGGGCTTATAACTACTCATACACCTTTCTCGATCCTGTCGATGATAGCGGTAGTGGCTCTTGCCGGTATCGTCGTGAACGATTCTATCGTAATGGTCGATTTTATCAATAAGGAAAGAGAGTCAGGAACCGACAGATGGAACAGTCTGATAAACGCCGGAAAGACAAGGCTCAGACCGATACTGCTTACTACAATTACAACCATTTTCGGGCTTGTACCTATGATAATATCTTCGTCAGAGTCGGTCAAAATGTGGAAACCTATGGCTGTCAGCATCGTCTTCGGTCTCGGTTTCGCAACGATACTTACTCTTCTCGTTCTTCCTGTTGTATATTCGTTCATAGACGGATTTTCATGCAGATGTTCAGGCACTCAAACTATGTCTTTCAAAGATGCACTGAAGCTGAGAGAAGAAAAAGGTTACGATAAATAATTTTATAATTATTATTTGTTTTATCATAATGTTTTAGTATTTTACTGTCAGGAGAGTAAAATAGGAGATGTATTATGAAGAAGAGCTATGTGTTTACTTTAATTTTTTTCTGTATCACCCTACTTTTCAGTGTCGGAAATGACAAATATGTTTACATCGGTGTTGCAGATGCTACAATGACGCCGTATGATTTCAGCGCCGTCCCTTACGACAATGTAACTTTCAAAGCTTGGATCACAACAAGACCGACAGAAGTATTAGACCAGAATTCCGCCGGTGCAGGCTTTGAGGATTTTGATTGCGGTGTATCAGCTGTTTTTTTAAATGCCGGAATTTTTCCAACCCCGTGGTCAGCGGGTGATGTTTTATATATTCAATTCGTTGACAATGTGACAATGTTGTATGCTTTTTGCACTGTTACTCTAGATAATTCCTTGGATTATATTTTTATAGGGCTGGACACATGGTTAGGAGAAGGTACGAGTACGAATTATCCATACGAACCGATATGTATTAACACACCTGGTTATGATCCGAGTATCTGGGTTTCTATAGGAGTTGTAGATAATAATGGTGATGTTTTCGATTTTAGTACATATCCTTATGATAATGTTACTTTAGAGGCATGGATATCCGGAAGGGACGATGTTATAGATAACGGATATTGGTACTCAAACAACGGTGGTAATATAGTGTCATATATTTTTTTCGATTTGCTTGACCTTTATAATAACGATCCCTATTATATTGACGAAGGAGACACTTTAAGAATATCAGTTAAACAAGATACTGACGGTTTGGGTTATTTTACAGGAGAGACATTTTATATACTGGAGGGATACTACCCTTCAGAAACTGTTATCCGGATAGGTTTGGATTCATTATATGGTGAAGGGTTGGGAGGGGGTCCTTCAATACCGGTAAATATATGGGTAGATGAAACAGGTATTAGTGATTTATACATTCCTTCAGAACTAAAACTACACCAAAACTACCCCAATCCGTTCAATCCTGACACAGAAATAAGCTTCTCACTTCCAAAGGAAGAGCAGGTCACGCT
>CALMWI010000115.1 GCA_937873545.1 uncultured bacterium
TATAAGCTGTTTTTGGTTTAAGTTCATGAATTAAATATTTAAAAAAACAAAAAAGAACTAACTTTTTTGTTTTTTATTTGTCATAATTATCAGAGAGGACAAAAAACTCTCGGAGAGGAAAATGGAAAAAATAAGATACTACACATACATTGAAACGCTGAGAAAGATCGCCGGAGAACAAGTTCTGTTCGGTGATCCAGGCAGAGCCCGGATTGTCATGGAAAGGTATCAAAGGATCTCGGAGCTTTTAATAAGAAAAAATTATATAAATGAAGACCTGTTCGGTCCGGTCGAAGAACCTGATGCGGAAGAGATCTATAACAGACTTTCATTACTGTCCGCCTATCTAAAAGGAAATCCGAAAAGATAAAATGATAATTGCGCATCTGCATATTGTTAGAGAAGTTAAGAGAGGTAATGAGAAGTATCATTCCAAGATCATGGAAGTATATAATCCGATGCTGTATAAGCTTGCGGGATTTTATCTGAACACTTCGTATAATAAATATGCCGATATCGAGGATGCGGTTCAGGAAGTCTGGATAAAGGTATTCAAATATATAGATATACTTGATGATGTTTCAAAATTCCCTAACTGGCTTTCAAAGATAATGAAAAATCAGTGCCTGAACATGCAGAAAAGAAATGTGGAGTTTATTAAAAGGCATATTATGGTCGATCTTGAGGACAGGCACGATCTGATCGAGAAGATCGAAGACGGGGAATTAAATCAGCTTGACATAACGGACCGCGAGGCGATGATGAGCGTTCTGAATGAACTTCCGGAGGTTTATTCGAACATCCTGAAAATGTTCTATTTCAACAATTTCAGGATCAAAGATATCGCAGCGGCGCTTGGCATAACCCAATCGCTTGTCAAATGGAGGCTCGTCAAAGCGAGGGATATGCTGAAGAGAAAAGTAAAAATAAAAATAAAGAACTGACAGGAGGCAACAAATGGAAAGAAAAAAATTGAGCGCGATGCTCAAAGAATTAAGAAATCTGGCAGAGGAAATGGACGGCGAAGAAACCAGCAGGAGCCTGATCAAGCACTTCAACAACTTCCTGAGCATAGCTAAAAAGGAAGGCTTTGTCGAGGATGACGGGCTTTTTGCCGAAGCGGATGCAAAAACAACAGCATCGGAGATTTTTGTTGATGCAGGACTGCTCAGTAAATATATTACTGCCGGAGAAGTTACAAGGGAATACGAAGTGACCGTTGAATCGGATAAGATCGAAGAAATGGAGCACAAGGTCAGGATAAAAGAGCTTGAGATCGAGGGAAAAAGGCTGGCGCAGGAAGAGGCTGCATTGGCTATGGAGGCCGAAGAACTTGAAAGAAAGGCTGAGGAGATCAGGAAGAAAAGGATCGAGATAAAGATCGAGAAGTAGCATATTTTGTGAGTCCTGTCCGGTCATAAGGGCAGGACTCGTGTTTTTTAACAGCTGAAAGCGTTCCGCCTTATCCAAAATGATAATTTGAAGATAAATAAAACAGATTATAAGAGCTGACCGTAAAGTGATCTCAGATTAAGGCGTGAGTGTTTTTTGCCGTTAAGAAAAGTCATCGTTCCTTCTTTGTGGAACATATGACTTTTTAGACAAAAAAACCGGAAGCCCTGAAATCAGCTTTGGGCATCGGTATAAGCTGTTTTAGACTAAACTCCAACAATTTCTGATTTTTAAGCTTGATTATCCGCTTAAAATTCATACCTTTCAACTATGAAAGAGAAGAACTTCAGAATACTCATACCGGCCTACAATTCCGAAAGATACATTGATGACCTGTTCGACAGGATCGAGAAAATGGGTCTGCTGGAAAAAGTCGCAGTAGTGAACGACGGATCAAAAGACAATACGGTCAAGATATGTCAACACCGCGGTGTGACGGTACTTTCAAACGAACGGAACGGCGGTAAAGGATCAGCGCTTAAAAAAGGTTTTAAATTTATGGTCGAGAACAATGTAGAATTTTTTCTGACGATCGATTCTGACCTTCAGCACGATGTGAAATTTATTCCGGAATTTATAAAGAAGTACGAAGAGACCGGTGCTGATATAATTGTAGGCAACAGGCTGGGCGACACAACGACCATGCCGATCGAACGGATATTTTCAAACCGCACAACGTCATTTATTGTTTCTCTTATCGCAGGCTGCAAAATACCGGACAGCCAGTCCGGATACAGACTTATACGGACAGAGGTCGTAAAAGATTTATTCTTAGTCGCTGACAAGTTCGAGATGGAATCGGAAATACTCATCAAAGCCGGAAGAAAGAAGTTTAAGATAGAAAGCATTCCGATCTCGGCTCTGTACGAAGGAGCGCATAGTTCAATAAATGTCGTAAGGGATACTTACCGTTTCATAAGGCTGATCGTAAGATCGCTCGTGATCAGGTACTAAAAGAGGTATCGGATGATCAAGAAGAACAAATCAACAAGACTGGCTTACCTTATAAATCAGCTCTATGAAAAAGGCTTTTTCACCTTCAAAGGACTAAATAATTTTACATTAGAAACCGAAAAAGTCGAATTGAGCCTGAGCTCTATGAAAAGAGCTGTTAAAGACCTGAGAGAATACTTCGGCCTCGATCTTGTTTACATAAGGAAAGAAGACAGATATTATCTGAACGATGAACCGGATCAGAGAGCCAGGGAGGAGAACTTTCTCGATAAATTCGAGAGGATCAAAAGGTCTCCGTCAAAAAATCAGGAACTGATGATTTTTTACAGCTTTGTCAAAAGCATGATCTTCAGTGAATATTATTTTCCGCCCAGAGACAATAAAGATGAAAAGGGCATGGTCAGGGATTATGACGACATTCTCAGGATAATCGAAAATGTGCTCAAGGATGAGTTGTCCGAAAAGGATATAAAGCTGGCCGGAAAGATAGAATATCATCTGACAGAGCATTATAAAAAGACGCAGAGAACAAAATTCAATAATATGCTCAATGAAATTCTTGACGCCATGCGGCACGGGTACATGGTCAGGTTCAAGTATCACGGTATCGAAGTTCAGACAGAGCCTGTCAAACTTATCCACTATAACGGTATATGGTATCTGATGGCGTATGTATATAAGTCTCCCAAGAGCGAGAACCTTAAAAAAGTAAGGACTTACAACCTTGCACTTATGGAAAGCAACATATTCAAGACAAAGGAAAAATTTTCCGGCGAAGAATATACTGTGCCTGAATTTAAGGATTCATTCGGAATAATCTCAAGCAGGAATATCAAAAATGCTAAGATCAGGTTCTACGGCGAGCTTGCCGACAGAATGAAAGAAATGCTCTGGGTGGATACCCAAGTAACAAGTACCGGGGAAGACAGGCTGAAAGGAAAATACTGCGAATATATACTGCCGTATCCTGCTAATACAAATTTTGAGCTGATAGGCAAAGTGTTAAGCTTCAGAGGTAATGCCGAGATAATAGAACCTCAGGAGCTCAGGAAGGAGTGGATAGAAACTCTAAAAAAAATGTACAATTCAGTAAGATAAAAATATTTTTGTTCGATAAAATTGTTGTTACAATCCTGTTAAAATTTTGTTAAATTTCCCGCCGAAAATTATAGGAGAGAAATTATGAAACTGAATTTACTGGATCTCTTACTTCCGAGAGAAACAAAATTCTATGACCATTTCAACGAGCAGATGGTAGAGGTTGTATGCGCGGCTCAAAAGTTTAAGGATCTTACCGACAATTATGAATCACTGTCGGAGGATGAAAGAAAAGTAAAAATAAATGAGATCAAAGAGTGCGAACAACACGGAGATAAAATCGAGAGAAAAGTACTTGAAGATCTTAACAGCACTTTTATTACGCCGTTCGACAGGTACGACATACATAAACTGGCTTCTAATATCGATCAGGGTATAGATCAGATATATGCGGTCGCGCATAAGATTGATATTTACTCAATGAAAAGCGTTCCTGCCAATGTTAAGACTTTTGCCCAGATCATTCTTGATATGGCGATGGAAATGCAGAAATGCGTTAGTGAGTTCAAAACAACAAAAAAGATCGACGATCATGTTAAAAATGTCCACAAATTAGAGAATAACGGGGATTTTCTTTTCAGCATGAGTATAGCGGAACTGTTTAGGAACGAGAAGGATGCTGTAGAGGTCGTAAAACTTAAGGATATCTACACCGATCTTGAAAATATAACCGATCAGATAGATTATATCGGAAAACTTCTTCGCCGTGTAGTCATAAAAATGGGGTAAAAAATGATCAGTACATTTACTTTAGTGATAATCGTAATTGCGATAGCTCTGATCTTCGATTTTGCCAACGGGTTTAACGATGCGGCTAATTCAATAGCTACTATCGTGGTAACAAAAACCCTTACACCGCTGCAGGCTCTTTTTATGGCCGGACTCGCCAATTTCATAGGCTATTTCTCATTCGGAACTGCTATAGCCAAAATGGTGGGCAAGGGAGTTGTGAGTCCTGATTTTATAACCCTTCATCTTCTGCTTGCTGCGCTTATCGGCGCGGCTATCTGGACTATCGTAACCAGTCTTTACGGGCTTCCGATCTCCTGCAGCCATGCTCTTATAGGCGGGCTTGTGGGTAGTGCTCTGGTCGCAGGAGGACTCGATGCTGTAGTTTTTTCGGGAATATTCAGCATACTTCTTTTTATCGTAGTAGCTCCGATGCTGGGCATGGTTGGCTCAATGATATTTACGGTCATAATCATTAATCTTTTTAAGAAAAGCGATCCCAAGAAAGCAAATAAGATATTCAAGTATCTTCAGCTTGTTTCCGCACTTTTCTACAGCATGGGACATGGAACGAACGATGCCCAGAAAACAATGGGGATCATAGCTATTGCCCTTGTAGCCGGAGGAATTAAGCAGGAATTCGTGATAGACAACTGGATCGCGCTTGCATGTTATTCAGCGATCGGTATTGGTACGATGCTCGGCGGATGGCAGGTTATAAAAACTATGGGGACCAAGATCACGAAAATCAGAGCGATGGAAGGATTCTGCGCGGAATCAGCTTCTGCGCTCGTATTGATGGGGACAGCTCATTTCGGAATTCCGGTCAGCACGACCCATGTAATATCAGGCGCGATAATGGGAGTGGGTACGGTTGAAGGCGCTGCGGCAGTTCAGTGGGTAACCGCGAGAAGGATTATGTGGGCATGGGTGCTTACGATACCTTTAACGGGTCTATGTTCGGCTATAGCATATTACCTTGTAATGCCTTTTATGCCTTAAAATATAAAGGCCGCTTCTGCGGCTTTTTTATTTTTTCATAGGAACGAGATTTATGATTACGATCTCGTTCTCAGTAAGTACGCGCATGAACGGTCCCCAGACTCCGGTACCGGAAGTCACATACAGCTTCATTTTTCCGATATCGTACAGACCGTGCATATATTTATACCTCATTCTGACGAAAAGCCAGAAAGGAAATATCTGTCCGTTATGAGTATGGCCCGAAAGCATAAGGTCCATTCCTTCAGATTCAGCCTCTTCGTAAAGAGCAGGCTCATGATTCAGGAATACATTGAATTTGTTCCGGTCAGTTTCGATCTCGTCAAAATAAACAGCCTGCTCGGATTTTTTGTTCATAACATTGTTCCTGTTCCATTCAAGACCGTAAACAGTGATCTCATCGTTGAAAATATCGTATCTCCGGCTATGATCGAGTGATTTTACGACCTTGCAGTCTTTAAAAAAATCATCCGAATTCTGAAGGTATCTTTCATGATTACCTGTGATAAAATATGCGGATGTTTTCATTTTTGAAAAGACCTTTATATCTTCAGGCTTAAGATTGTCGTCGTCCAGTAGGTCTCCGGTAATAAAAACAAGATCGGGCGAGATCTCATTTATGCGTCCGATAATATTTTCAAGAAAATGGAGCGATTCCGTACCTAAGTGAACATCTGAGATCTGAACGAATTTATAAGGCTTCGTGACCTTATCCGAAGTTATGTCGATAGTTCTTACAGTCAGCTTCGCGGCATTATAAAAACCGTAAACGAATATGAAGATCACCGAGACCGCCAGAATTATCAGATTCAGATTGGGGCTGAAATGGAACGGTATCGAAACGAGCTTTATCAGCACGGCCAGAAAGAAAACATACATTATCAGAACCGCGAGATAGAAGCTCAAGTTCCACAGAAAATTAATATGGAAACCCCTTCCGGTGAACATCAGAATATAGAACACGGCCAGTATAATTCCGGAAATACCGAAAATATGTTTCAGCGGCAGTTTTTTCTCAAGAAGAACATTCAGCATCATTATCGTAAAAAAAGAGAACAAATAGAAAATAAATGATGCTGTCCCGAAAAAAAGTATAAATGCCTTTATATTGTTCATAGACAAGCCTATTTAATCAAAAGCATTCTTTTCGTGTCTTTGTGAACTCCGTTAACGCTGAGGCTGTAGAAATATAATCCGGAGTTAAGGTCGTCGGAATTGAAAACAGTTTTATGCAGGCCTCTTTCTTTATTGCCGTCAACAAGAGTGCTCACAAGCTCGCCTTTCATGTTATATACAGAAAGACATACTTTCGAGTCAGCAGAAAGTGTAAAAGTTATTTCTGTTGCAGGATTGAACGGGTTCGGATAGTTCTGATAAAGCATTGTCTGAGAAGGAAGGCTCTGATTTTCTTCATTTATGCCTGTTGCGTTTTTTATGCCGGGGAATGTTATATAATCGATCCATACGCAATCATCTCCTGCGCTTTCCATTTCGTCTTTTTCAAAGCTCCATTTAAAAGTATGATCTCCAGCTGTTACGGGATAAGAATTTAAATGCCAGTCAAGAATTCCGTAGTTCCACCTGTCGATCTCCACTCCGTCAATGGAAAAGATCAGCGGGTCGAAATAACCCTCAGTTGAAGTTTTTATGTAGAATGATAGATCTCCGTCTATAAGCACAGTATCATCAATAACAAGGCTGGATTTCTGGCTGTCGCCTATTTCGCCTGAACGGGCTGAATATGTTCCTTCAAAGGGGTTTACCGTGTCAATTACCCACGGAGTGTTGCCTTCGAAATACCAGTTGAAAGCTTTGAAATCGCCGGTCTCGAAGTTTTCTATCTGAGATCCGATCTTCAGATAAAATGTATCCTCGAACAAATAACCGTTGTCAGCGGTTATGCCATAATTGAAACCGGCTACATATCCTGATGATGCTTTCGTGCTTGCGGAAACATTGTGTGCCATAGAGAGTGTTTCGCCGGGATTTATCAGCGAAAGTGTCTGTGATGCCGTATTTACTGTTATATGCGGGTCCGAAGATGAGAGCAGACCGTTCAAATTGACAGCTTTACCGTGTCCTGAGTTCTTAAATGAGACAACGATATCGGCGGTCTCACCCGGGTCGAGTATTGAGTTGCCGCCGTCAGATATGTCAACGCTCTGAATTTCAAGAACAGGCGAGTTTGCGGTAAGTCCGAGGCTGCTTTTCCATTCTTCGAATGTGTCGGTTATGGTAGAGTTAAGGCTGAACTGATGCAGGTCGGGAACTGTCTGTGAAACAGTGAATGTAAATGCGTTGGCAAAAGTCGCAGTTGTTCCTGCAATTAAATTCCCTATGGTCTGCAAACTGTCGGTAAGCTCGATATAATCGTCATTTTCGGCAAAGACCATAGAAATACCCGCGGCATCAGTAAGTCCGACATTTTTAAGCGTGACCGAAACAGTTGCGGTTTCACCGAATTCAATGATATCGTCGCCTCCTGAACTGACAGTATAACTGTCGATCACAATATATTTACCTTCCGCCGGAACTATGTTCACTTCGTATGTATGCGGAAGAATATTTAATCCTGTAATAACTAAAGATGCCGCTCCTTCAATTACCGAGGGGTCAACAGCCAGAGTTGCATTGCCGAGGTCGTCGGTCGATCCGCTTCCTATAATGACACCGCCCTGTATCAGTGCGCAATCGATCCTGGATAGCGGCTGGTTGTACGAACCTTTTATGTCGAGACTGTAATCGGTCTGTCCCAGCGTTATTATGTTGGAATAGTTAACTGTGATGACTTCAGGTTCATCAGTCCATATATTCATTGCGGGATCGCCAAGCACATTGCAGTCGTAGAAACACCATCTTAACGCGCCTTCCTCCCACTGGCCTGCCGCGTTCACCCATGGCGCTGTGTCTATTTTCGATTCTTTATGCGCCATAGCGATCGAAGCTGTTCTGTCGCCATAAAGCGCGTCTGTAAATTCTCTGTGTATATGGATCGAAGGCCCTTCTGTCTGACCTTCGTTAAACCAGCCGTATCTTGAATTGCCTATGAAAGAAACCGCGAAATTGTCTATGGAAACGAATTCTTCTGCGATACAATCGTTATAATCGAATCCTCCGCACATGCAGCCTGATGTATAAATAAGCGTAAAATTGTGAGTAATTCCGTTCACCTGCGAAAAATTAGCATTTGTCACATCGTAATTGTCCATTCTCATCGTATATGTGTAGTTCGAATGACCGTCATGATGAATAAAAGAATGCCCTTCATTTATTTCAGCTATAAGTTCATCAGCAGTCCATTCTCCGTCCTGATCGTACATTTTTACAATGTTGTTATCTTCAGGAATACCGGCGGTCGTATAGCCGTTGTCTTCGTGGTAGCCAATAAGAAGGTCAAGATAGTCGCCGCCCCAGGTTTCAGGGTCGTCATAAAGGAATTCTCCGGCCATAAGAGGATCTCTCAGTTCTCCGAGAACCGGTTCAGTCTGATATTTTATTGTTTTGTTAATCAGAATGTTCAGCTTTGTAAGATCGGAAAAAGTAAATCTGGATACTGACAGGTCGGGAAGCAGGTCGTCTTCTCCGATCTCGGCCCAAAGAGCATCGCCGTCCGTGTTCCAGTTCCCGTCGATGGCGGAATAATAGAGGTCGGCAGGTATGCCGTTATCTGTGTAAACCGAACTTGACTGAACTTCGCAATAGAAACCCCTTGCCGGAACAAGCTCAACATCGCCTGCGAGGAGCACGAATTCGATCCCGTTGTTCTGGTACTCCTGAATTATATAATTTCTTATTTTTTCCTGATTATCGGCGCCGGTCATCGTTGTATAAATAGTTGTCGTCGAGATCAGCTGTGTCTTTATGCCTCGTCCGTTATAAAAATTAATAAGCGTATCGAAATTTCTCTTATACGCATCGGCTGTTACAATAAGATAATCGTAAGCTGCTGCTTTTTGTTCTGCAGGATGGTAAAGACCGAGGTTCATTCCGGCATTCTGATCGAGCTCTTTTACTTTTTTCAGCACATTTTGAGGCTGTTTAAGATTTTTAAGAGCGTAAGAGGATTTTGTATCAGAGGAAGTTGTGATCCTGACCGTGACTTTCTGATAAACCGCAAGTTCACCAGTTACGGGGTTATATTCCACAGGAGTGAAAGTCGAGAGCGCGAACGAATGTCCGTTCAGGTAATGGGTTGAAAAGACTCCTGACTTTGACGCGGGATAAACAGCATCTGTTTTATAAAGCTGTTCATTCTTTACAAAGATCCCGGATTTCCCTTTAGAGACAGGCTGGGAGTGCTGCTGCGGATGGATGTTAAACTTCCCTTCGAGTGTAACTTTATCAGCAGGGATGATCTCTATCGTCTCGGCTTTTTCACCCGGCGGAAGCAGCAGAGATACAGAATGGTACGGGATCGAAGGATCGCCTGCTTTAGCAGTATTGAGCGTATTTTTTAAGCTCACAATATCGTACCCGCCAGCTTTGACGGTTTTTATTTCACCGGCATTAAAATAATAAGTATGCTCCGTCACGCCCGCAAAAACAAAAGCGTTTATAAGCAGTATCGCCGCAGTAAAAACTGAATTCAGTTTCATTTTGTTCCCCTTTATTTCAATTTATAAATTAAATAACTTTGGAAATTTTAAGGATTTCAATTTATGAAATAAAATGGATTTATTCAATATAATTCCGATGAACGGACAGAAAAGAAGGGGTAAAA
>CALMWI010000116.1 GCA_937873545.1 uncultured bacterium
CCAATGTTATGGGATGTTTGTAATTTCACTGGATTACATGATCACAACGAATTATGTTAATGGACTCTACCCGAAAAATGGACTCTACCCGAAAAAGTGGACAGTTTGCTAAGCACATGTTAAATTACATGAAAAAGGAGGCGCAATGTCCACAACACGAAGGAAGTACACAAAGGAATTTAAAACAGAATCAGTTGAGTATCTGCTGAAAAGCGGAAAGAAAATGACCGAAGTGAGTGAGAGCCTGGGAATAGATTACTGGTCCTTATCCAAATGGAAAAAAGCATATTTGAATGAAGGCAAAAAGGCTTTCGCAGGCAAACCTGATATGACTCCTGAACAGGCAGAGATCAAAAGACTTAAGCAGGCATTAGAAGACTCAGAGATGGAGAAAGCCATCTTAAAAAAGGCAATGGCCATCTTCTCAAGAAAAGAATAGTAAAATATCAGATCGTAAAAGATCTCAGCGCTCGATATTCTATTCGGAAGATGTGCGGATATATGAAAATATCACCGAGTGCGTATTATCAATGGAGAAAAAGAGGAAAGTCTAAGCGGGAGCTTGTAAACGAGTTGATACTGGCAGAGATAAGAAAAATACATAAAGAACAAGGTAAAGAAACTTACGGAGCAGACAGGATACAGCCTGAATTGGTAACAAGAATAGGAATAACAGCCTGCCCAGACAGGATAAGAAGAATCATGAAACAGAATAATATCCGTGCGTTTGTAAGAAGGAAAAAGTTCAGGTACCCAAAAGATACAAAAAGCGATCTTCCCGTCGCAGATAATATTCTGGATCGTGATTTTACGGCAGAGGCTGAGAACAGGAAATGGGTGTCAGATATAACTTACATCCGCACAAATCAAGGCTGGTTATATCTCTGCATCGTCTTAGACCTTTATTCAAAAAGGGTCGTAGGATGGTCAATGGATAACAACTTGAAAACAGATCTCGTACTTTCAGCCCTGAATATGGCTGTGAGCCGCAGAGATGTATCAAAAGACCTGATCTTTCACTCTGATAGAGGTTCACAATATCGAAGCCATGAATTTAGAAACCGCCTTAACAAGCTCGAGTTCGTACAAAGCATGAGCAGAAAAGGGAACTGCTGGGACAATGCCTGTGCTGAAGCATTTTTTAAAACTATTAAGACAGAGTTGATCTACGAAAGATTTTTTAAGACTTATGAAGAAGCTAAAACTTGCATCTTCGAGTACATTGAGGTATTTTACAATAAAATTAGGAGGCACTCTTCGATAGGAAACTTAAGTCCTGAAGAGTTCGAGGAGAAATGTGCTTAATTATGTGTCCACAAAATCGGGTACTGACCACTGATTACTACTATCCCCTAACATTGGCTACATGACACTGACTATCTTACAAGGAATTTTATTTTCGGCATTCAAGCGCCCGAGCCTCTGTTCTTGATATTCATTGAAAATATACAGCTTAATTTTTACACTTGAGCATTCGAAAAAAAGATTATTTCCTGACCACGGCTATCTTGCCGGTGATGTTTTTTGTTCTGTCGTTTTTATTAAAAGCAATAACCTGATAAACCCCTGTTGAAACTATTTTTCCGCTGTTGTCCCGTCCGTCCCATCCGTACTGAATATTCAGCTCCTTCCCTCCTTCTCCACCCCTAACAAGAATCCCCTTCATATCAAATATCTTCGCAGTATCGTAAACATTTCCGTCCTCGGGAAAATAAAAACCCATTACCGAGCTGCCGTCGTTTATGAAAGGCGAAGGTTTGGTCTGTATCTCCCCGCTTTTCACTTTATCCGATTTGAATATCCTGCCGTACTCGATGAAAGATAATCCGTTATCAGAAGAAATTATCGCGACTCCGTTCTTTTCATCGAACTCAATATCATTGATAACATTATCCGGAAGATTTGTTTTAATTATTTCTCCGGGTGCAGTTGAATTCCCGGAATAATACTTCGGCACATAATGCCTCCAGGTACTATTGTCCGGCGACAGTACGCTGATACCCTTATCTGTGGCAAACCATTTTTCGTTTATATTGTTCACTTCCGCGTCATATATAAAATTGCTTATCGGACCTGAAGCTACACCGGTTATATAGGCTGCCGACAAACTTTGAGGCGAGGTCGGGGAAATTTTCAGATCAATATATTTCACACCGTTGTTTGTAGCTATCCAAACTGTATTATCGTCATCTTTAACAATATCAATTATACCCTCTGACATAGGAATGGCTTTTATGCTCAGATTCTGCCCGTCAAAAATACCTACCCCGAGACCGTTCAAGCCTCCAAACGACTGTTTTGAGCTGCCCAGCCATACCCAGTTCTGACCGTTATATCGGTCAAGAAAAATATCATACGGACAGGTAAAATTTGCCAGCGGGAACGATCTTTCCACTACTCCGGATGAACTTAATACTGTCACAGTAGAATCGGCATCGATATCGTTCCAGTTGGTAATCCATATTCTGTTCTGCGGATCTTCATAAATGCCCGGATGAACCGGATACCTGGTTGAGACTCCCACAGGGCTACCGAAAGAATAGTTTTTCTTATAAATATAATCGCTGCCTTCAAACTTAAAATAGTTTACACCCGAGCCCCATGTGCAGATATAGAGATCGTTGTCCTGAGCGAGAATGTTAGTGGAAGACCCTCTTGCACTGTACACAGTTTCACAGAAGGAATCATCCACCATCTTCATATATGAAAATTTATTGCTTGTCAGATAGATCAGATTTCCGGACGCATCGTCGATCACAGCTTTCTTTATGCCTTTTTCTTTAGGAACATTAAAATTCATTGAATATTCCGTATCGTTTGAAATATCATAATACGAATACCCTCTGGATGAAGTAAAATAAACAGTGTTGTTTACAACGGCGAATACCTTTGTATCAGGCTCTTCTGTTCCGAAAACGATCTCAGGGGTTCCAGTGAAATCTTTTGATATCTTTTTTATAACCGTAGCACCAACCTGATCGAGCGAAACATAAAAATTAGTGCTGTCAAATATACCGTAATATAAGTTTTCATTATTGAAAACGGCCTGTTTTACTGCTGAACTTCCACTTACCAGATATAATCCGTTATTGGTCAGCACATATAGTTTATCCGTATTCAGAGCAAAACCGTTTACTATGGTTCCGGAGGCGAATCCTGTAATTACACTCCAGTTGCTCAGATAGTTAATGTTGGGAGCAGCTTCTGAAATATAATAAAGTCCGGTAGAAAGTGCGGCATAGATCACCCCGTTTACTACAATTACGCTTTTAACATTTCCCGTCATAGAATTTATTTCTGAAATTTCATACTTCTTGTATGTATCATTATATTTGTATCTTGCTAGAAGTCCGCTTGTAGCTATATATACATACTTAGCCGATGAAAATATTCCGTTAAGAGTATAGACCCCTGCCTGCTCAATGTCATTTAAGTATGAAACTTTCTTTTTCGCCAGATCCAGTACCGAAGCCGAACAGTCGTCATGCCCGAGCCAATACATCCCTCGGAAATCTTTTTCAATTTTCGTTACATCTGGCTTATACAATCCGTCGTCAGTGTCGTAGATCGTGTTGCCGCTGCCGGAGTTATAGACCATCCCGCCGTTCGTTCCGAAAAAAAGTTTACCTGAGTAATTTTTTATATCATATCCCTTTGTGATCGAACAAGAAGTAGTACATTTTATTTCCGCGGAAATAAGCCTTACGATCATTATTAAAACCAGCATAATTACTTTTGAACGCATATCTCTACTCCGTTTTTTCTAATGTCTGAATGATAATAGTTTCAACAAAATTCTTTCTCGCTTTTATGATCTTGAATTTTAATTTTTTAACCTCAAAAGTCTCTCCCTGTTCGGGTATTCTCTGAAGGTGATTGATAATAAAACCGTTGACAGTCCCGTTTTTATCTCCGAATAATTCTTTTTCATCCCCTGTGATACTCCGGATCATACCGTCAAGTTCCTCGATATCAGCGCTGCCTGCGACTATGAAAGATCCGCTTTCAGGTCTGTAGATTATACCTCTGTCAGATGTTCTTCTATCGTGAGGATCATCAACCTTTCCGACGATAAGTTCAAGTATATCGTGCATTGTTACAAGTCCGACACACCCGCCGAATTCGTCGATGGCAACTGCAATTGTGGCTTTCTCCTTTTTAAGTGTTTTAAAAAGCGAAAGAACGCTTGTGTTTTCCGGAATGAACAGAACCGGTCTGACTATATCTTTGATCTCCTGCGGGTCTTTTAGCAGATCCTTTACGAAAGCGGCGCCGACTATATTATCCAGATCGTTCTCATACACGATTATCTTTGAAAAAGATGTAAGCATCACCATTTTTTTAAGCCTGTAAACCGGACTGTTCAATTCAACGGAGATAATATTTTTCCTGTGCAGCATGATCTCTTTTACCTTTTTCTCGTCAAGGCTCATCACGCTTCTTATCGCCAGTGCGTCTTCCTTTTTTACCGATCTTGACCTCGTAGCATTCTCGAGTATCACATCAATGTCATCTTTTGATATCATCACCCAGTTATATTTATTCATTGGTATCCTGAGCAGCTTCAGTATCCATTTGCTCATTATGCCTACGACCAGCGTTATCGGGGAAAACAAGATTTTCGCAGCCAGGAAAGGATAGATAAATTTTACCGAAAGTGAAGTGCTGTATTTTTTCCCTATCACTTTAGGCATCATCTCTGAAAAAACAACCAGAAGTATCGTGATTATAAAAGTGCTCTCGTAATGTGAAACATCCCACTTCATATCCGCGACAAGGTATGCAAAAAAGGTAGCATAGGCTGTATTGGCTATATTATTACCTACAAGTACAGGCACGAGAAAGTTATCGGGATTTTTGATCAGCTTTTTTACCTGGATAGCCGAGCGGACCCCCGATTTGCTCCATACCCTTATCTTTATCCTGTCTGCAACCGTATAAACTATCTCGGACATGGAAAAAAAGAATGAAAGTATGAAAGCTGCCACTACAAGCGCAATCAGCATAATTCCGCCTCAATAGTTCCACTGCTTCTGTCGAATATCTCTTTTATAAAATTCTCTATAAAACCTCTGTTGATCGAAACAACCGCTTCCGGCCTGTCGGTAAAGGATTCCGAAATGATCCCACCCTCATATTTATTCATTAAACTCATTACCATGCTTGTCTGATCGTAATTATAAGAAAATTTAATTTTTCCCTTTATCTCAATCGTCACCTTTTCAGACGCTTCTATTACTTCCTTTGCTGCTTCGGTATAAGCTCTTATAAGCCCCCCCGTACCCAGATTAGTTCCTCCGTAGTATCTAGTCACTACGAGAAGCGCATTTGACAGACCGCTTCCTTCCAGTACGCTCAACATCGGTCTCCCTGCGGTTCCCGATGGCTCTCCGTCGTCGCTTGAACGGGTATAAATATTTCCCCCGATACCTGCGGTATATGCGAAGCAGTTGTGTGTGGCATCGTGAAACATTTTCCTTATCTTTTCAAGATCGCTTTCGGCTTCTTCTCTGTCTTTTATCCCGTACAGCCGGCCGACAAATCTTGATCCTTTTATCTTTTCGATCTCTATTTCTGTATTTTTAGCTACTGTTATATATTTCTCTTTTTCCATTTTCAGATCAGTTTAATAAATTCTTTTAGTAGCTCAATAAAACTTTCCTGCGATCGTTTAGCAGTATCAAGCACTTCAACATGCGACAAAGGTTTGCCCGTTATTCCCGCAGCCGGGTTTGACACTCTTGAAATACAGGCTATGTCCATTCCGTAACTGACAGCCCGGACTGTTTCAGGCACTGTTGACATTCCGACCGCATCACCGCCTGACAGCCTCAAAAAATCTATTTCGGCTTTTGTCTCAAAGCTCGGTCCCGTCATGTATGCATAGCATCCCTTGTGAACTTCGATACATTTATTCCTGCCGGCTTTTTCAAGCAGAGTGTTCAGTTTTATTGAGTAGGGTTCCATAAGCGCTTTCTTATATTTCGGCGAGAAAGGCGCAATATATCTTTCGAGAACAAGAATAGAGCCCGGTCCGTAACTGCGGTTTATACCTCCGGCCGCATTAGTAAGAAGAAGCTTTTTAACTCCTAAAGAGTTTAAAATATCTATCGGAAAGACAACTTCCTCATAGCTGTACCCTTCGTAGTAATGAACTCTTCCAGCCATTATCATCAGCTTTTTGCCTGCGTAAATCCCTGTGCTTATCACGCCTTTGTGGCCCATAACGGTCGAAGCAGGATAACCGGGAATGTTTGAAGTCTTTACCTGCTTCAAATATTCCATACTGTCTTCGAGAAATGACAATCCGCTGCCCAGAACTATGGCTATATCAATATTTTTTGTATCAAGCACATTTTCAATATATTTCTTCGTTTCCGATATCTTCATTTTCCCGCCATAAAAAATCCTCTGCAAAATAAACAATTTTATCTCTCTTAACAAAATAATTCTTTATATTACCTTCAATTAAATTGGAAAGCCGATGAGTGAAGAGATAGTTTTAATAAAAAAGGCATTGAGAAAAAAAATAAAACAGATTAAATCAGAATTGAGCGAAAGCGGCAGGAAGATCCGCTCTGAAGCCGTAATGAAAAAACTTGAAGATACATCAGAGTTTAAAAACGCAGAAACAATTTTCATTTATTGGGCAATGGATGATGAGATCGATACTAAGGAATTTATTGTCAAATGGGCCGGCAGAAAGAGATTTATACTGCCTGCGATAAACGGCGAAGAACTTTATCTTAAGGAGTTCACCGGAGTACATAAGCTTAAAAACGGCGACCTTTACTCGATCCCCGAACCTGACGGAAAACCTTTTCATGACCTCAGCAGCATTGATCTTGCTATAGTTCCCGGCGTAGCCTTCGACCTGCATAATAACCGCATGGGCAGAGGAAAAGCATACTACGATAAAGTCCTTTTGAAATTGAAAGGAAAAGCTCGCCTGATAGGGATATGTTATGATTTTCAGATGGTTGAAAATGTACCTGTCGAACCTCACGATATTAAAATGGATGGAGTAATATATGGCTAATTATGATTTTATGCAGAATTTCAGATCGATCACGGCTGATGAATTCAGACAGATGGGAGTAAAATTCTTCGCTAACGAGTGCGGTTCGCAGAAAAGATATCTTGTTTACTGGAGCCCGAAAGAAGATTTTGCTAACTTCGGAATAGGTCATTTTATCTGGCTAAAAGCAGGAAGCAGACTGCCTTTTGTCGAGCAGTTTCCAGAGCTTATAGCTTTCTATCTTGAAAAGAACGAGCCTGTCCCCGAATTTATAAAAAGGCATAAATTTACCGGATGTCCGTGGAACAACAGAGACGAACTGGATGGCGATCCCGTGAAAGATGTGATAATAGACTGGCTGGCTTCAACGACCTATATACAGGCCGGGTTTATAATTTTTAAAGCGATGGATTCAATAAATGAGATCCTGGAGCTTAATCCGCATATTGTGACAGCAGTGAAAGAGCTTTCTAAAACAGCTGAGGGGAGGTTCGCTGTGGTCGATTACCTTAACTTTAAAGGAACCGGACTTGATCCTGCTGAGCGGCTTAAAGGTGAAGGGTGGGGCCTTTTACATGTTCTCGAAGGCATGAAATTACCTGATCTCGACAGCTTTATCACTTCCGCTAAAGAAGTGCTTACACGCAGAGTGAATAACTATACCGATGAGAGGAATGACCTTTCCTTCCTAGACGGCTGGATCAAGAGGATTGATGGCTATAAATAAATATTACTGAATGAAATAACTTTAAACTTTATTCCTCTTGAATTAACTGCAACAAAATTATATATTATCGTAAGACGGATAAAATTCGGGGGTGGGGTATGATCAACATAGCTCTTTGCGGCGGCTACGGCAAGATGGGAAAGGCGATTACAGAATTGTGTGAAAATTCCGACCGCTTTAACATTTCATACATAATCGAAACGCCCGAAAAATGCCTTCTGACAGATTTGGGCATGGGCGTAAGACTAGTCGATGTCATTGATCACGAAGACATTGACATAGTTGTAGATTTCACTTCAAAAAAATCATGCATGGAGCATCTGAAGCTAAGCGTCGAGAACAAAAAACCGTTCCTGACAGGGATCACAGGCTTTTCAGAAGAGGAAATGTCGGAGATAAAAATTTTCGCTGCAAAGGGAAGGGTTTTCTATTCGCCGAATTTTTCACTCGGGATTCATATACTTGGCAAACTGCTGAATACGATATCTGATCTCGCAAAAGACGATTATGACATTGAAATACTGGAAATGCATCATAACCAGAAAGTTGACGCTCCAAGCGGAACGGCCTTAAAGCTCAGGGATATTCTGATGAAAAAAAATCCCGGCTACTCCACTATTTACGGCAGAAAGGGAACTTATGAACCTCGCAGAAGATCCGAAATAGCTATCCATACACTAAGAGGCGGCGATGTTGTCGGAGACCATAAAGTCATATTCGCAGGTAACGGCGAAAGACTGGAGCTTACCCATAAAGCCATTTCCCGGAAAACTTTCGCGTCCGGCGTGTTCAAAGCCGTAGAATTTCTGATAGCTCAGAAGGAAAATAAACTTTACGGAATGGAAGATCTATTTTAGGTATAAATTATGCGTATTTTTATTTCTTTAATATTTCTTGTTCTGATAACATCGTGCACAGTTAAGATACCGGACATCAAGATCACCGGAGAAAAGACAGCTCTTGAGAATCAGGTGATGGGCGAATATGCCAAGATCAAAGAGGACGCATGGATGATAGCTTCCGAAAGAGGTTCGGGCGACATTAAGATCACGGCAGACAGACGGGATGTTGTTGAAGCTGTCAGGGACAGGGAATTCTTCAAAGACGATCTAAATGAGCTCAAAATAAAGGGTATATTCGGCGAGAATCAGAAGGGTCTGCTCGAAATAGTTGATCAGAACGAGCTTGATAAATTGGATAAGATAAATAAAGAGAACGCCGCCGTTGTTTTTGACAAGGAGAATAAGGCCAGAGCGCTCATAATGCAGCGCATAATCGAAACCGATGTAAAATTTAATTCCGCGCCTGATGAAGTTTATGAATCTTTTTTTAATATGAACCTGTCAGAATCTCCTGACAAGACCTATTACCGTAATAAAAAAGGCGAATGGGTCAGAAAATAGTCCGGGTTCAGGATCATCGATCATCATATTTCATATAAAAGCGAACCCGTTACCGTCTTTACCCGCCGGTACGAAACCCGCTATAAACAAGCAATTGAATTAATGTGCCAGGGTGAGTTTTTAGATGAATTTATGATGATTCGCTTTACGACGCCTTTTTCTTTGTCACTTTCTTAGCGGGCGTGCAAAAGAAAGTGAGAAAACAAACTATAATTTATTATAATACTCGATTATCTTTTTACCGCGCCTGAAAAAATAAGCCGATTCGAACAGCTTTAACTGAACATCATCCATATTCTCATAAAGATAGTTTTTTATCTCTTCGTAAGATTCGATAAATCTCTTCATCTTTTCTTTCGGAGTATTGATCATCAGTGCATACTCCATAAAAGGTATCAGCGTATAAATGTTTATCATTATATAACCTGATATATAAAGCTTTCTCGAAAACTCAAAAATCGGATCGAACAGGCTGCGGTCTTTAGTCATCATGAATTTTGTAGTAAGAAGAGCAAGGTGCTCACCTGTACATTCGGGATTAAAAAACCTCGGTTCTATCTCCCCTATGACCCTCTTTGGATCAGGCAGAGACCGGTGCTCTTTCATGTAGTGAAGGATCATCATAGGCGTCTCTAATTCGAGATGACCTGATAATACTTCATCAACCCTGTCGGGTGACCATCTGTAACATATGTTATACTCGTAATATTTTTCGATGAACTCCTTCATTTTATCAAAAACATCATGAGAGATAGTATTAAATGATCTCAGATTCTCGGCATCCTTCAGAGCTTCCTCTCTGGAGAAAACTTCAGGAAAATATTTCGACACCCTGTCATAATGCCTTAAAAGTTCGTTATCCGGAATAGCCCTGAAGTATAGATATGCTTTTCTGATCGTAGATTTGGCTGTTTTAAGATCGCCCTTCCGATGCTGAAGAATAAATTCGTTTGTCAGATATAAAATGTACTGGGAAAGCTCATTTTTTTCTTTGGCCTGCCGCCTTGTTTCCTGAACAAGAGTAATAACTTCACCGAGAGGATAATACAGGTTGGCTTTCGTTATAGCTATATCACCTATATCTTCTGTCGTAAGTTCCTTCCTCAGCTTCTGCTTCAGATGAACCTTTTTTTCATCCCAGTAAAGTGATTTCTCGTAATTTCCCCTGTAATAATAGTATGTCGAAAGCGTAGAATACATCAGGAACATATTATCTATATCTTTAAGCTTATATGCAGTCTCAAGACCGAAAGTAAGCCTTTCAGCGTAATCTCCTTTCAGGCAGCTCTTTTCAACCAGCAGTCCGATCGCTTTCAGAAGGTAAAAATAATTATTGTTGTACAGCTGCGCTTTTATATGTTCGCTTATAAATCCGGATAGAGATTTTTCGTATTCTTCTTTCCATTCGATCGTACCGTAAACGAACTTGAGCGTGTTAAGAATATTAGGATACTCAAATGTTCCGTTTTTTTCTTTTTCGTACTTCCTTTCAAGCAGATCTATTATCTCAGTGCCCTGATTAAAATACTCTCCTGTTTTGAGCAGCTTTTCAATATAGTCAAACAGTTCTTTAAAAAGCTCGGCAGATGTAAGCTCGCCTTCCATGACCGGTAAAGCATTTTTCACGAAATCGACCGCGTTATACTTATCCTTTTCCGGATCGAAAACTCTGAATTTCAGTCTTATAAAGCTCAGTTTGTTGCTTATATCCCTGTCTTTCTTTTTATACAGACGATCCAGACTTTCTGTAACTTTTGCGCATTTTTCAGGATCCTTCTTAAAAAGATAGTATGCATAGTTAACCTCCAGCCTGAAACGGAGTTCTTTGTCCGAAGCTATTTTAAGACTGTTAAGCAGCAGATAATACAGATTATCGTTCGTGTCGGATTTTAGCATCTTGTCTATATACTTGCCTACAACACCCAGATTATGTTTGCTTTTATTATTGCTGATAGCTTTGAGCAGCATAACGGCATATTGGCTGAACTTATCGTCATGAGATAGTGAAGATATATCGGTGTACAGCTGGATAAGTTCCTCTTTAGTTGTTTTTTTAAATACATAATTCTTAACTTCGCTCCTGATCGCTTTGTACAGACCGTTGTATCCGCTTATTACTTCATGGTTGACCATTTTATTCAAAGCTCTTTTAAGATCAAATTCGCTTAGCTTAATAAATCTCTGTATTTCATCCAGATTCAGCTTGTTAAAAGTCGCACATAAAAGTTTAAGAATCGATAATTCATCTCCGTCAAGACTGTCAATGATACTTTTAACAGATTTTCCCGATTTTGATTTTAATATCTCATTGAATTTTTCATGATCTCTGAAAAGAAGGAGCCCCGAAACATAATTAAGAACTCCGGTTTGAAAGAATTCATCAAAATACATCATGAGCTTTCTGAAGTTCCCGCCCGTATGATCATAAATTTTCTTCGAAAAATCCGGAGGAAGAGAACCGATCTTTCCTAAAAATACTTCTATCACATGCTGAGTCTCCGCATACGAAAGCATCGGCAATTCTATCTTGGGAATATCCGGGTCAAATTCCATAAGTTTTAAGCTTTGTGCCACCGTATCGTTCATTTTGTCAGTCGCTATGGAGATCAGAATAAACAGGTTGCCCGTATTCTTGTTTATATTGAACAGCCTGTTGACAAAGCGGATGGATTCAATATCGTATCTTTCATAATTGTCGAGAAGTACCGTCAGCTTAACTTCTCTTGTGTCGGAGCATTTTGTAATTATGCTTATTATATCATCGTATATGTATGAAAAATCCTGCTCCTTTTCTATTATCGAGTCAAGCTCTTTATTAATAATCTCATACTCTTTTTCAAGATCAATATCTGCCCTATAGAGATTGAATATTTTCCTCAGCAGCAGCTTTCCGATAAAAAAATCTTCACTGGTGTTATCATCAAGGTATATTTTTAACACTTTCTCCAGATTCAGTGATGACTGGAAAACAAGCTGATTCAGCATTTTTGTCTTACCGGTTCCCGAGTGCCCTGTCAGCAGAACCGATCTGCCTTCTTTTTTTAAAAGGCAGTTGTCTCTTAGGGTTTTAAGCTGGTTGAACTCGTTTTCTCTCAGGATGAATTTCGGATTGTTCATAAATGAAGTTATGTGATGAACTGCAGGAATTTTAAAATTTGTCCCGAATATCCTGTTGAGCCCGATTATAGCTTCAACGGCTGACGATATCCTTGTTCCCGGATTTTTTTCGGTAAGCTGGGAAATGAAGGATTTTATTTTTTTATCCCTGAAGGATTCCAGAAGCTCTTTATTTTTTTCGTATTCCGCATTTATGGCAGAAAGGATGCTTCCTTTACCTATGCTTTCTGCGCCGGAGTCATCGATCCCCTTATTTACATGGATCAGTGTGATGCCCAGTGAATACAGATCGATCTTAGGTGATATCTTTGTCGGGTCGAGAAAGAACTCGGGAGCGATATAAGACAATGTTCCTTTTGCGCTTATATTCTGATTATTATGCTTTTTGATCTCAGACAAACCGAAATCCAGTATTTTTACCGAAGGTTCTTTCCCTTTATTGATTATAAAAATATTTTCAGGCTTGATATCGAAATGTATAATATTATTGGAGTGAAGATAGTTTAATCCGTCCAGTATCTGATACACTATCATTGGAAACTGGGTGCTGTTCGGGTTCGATTTTACATAATCCCTCAGATCCAGTCCCTGAAGATAATCCATCGTATAATAATATTTATCAAGTTTATTATCGTAGCCGAAATCATATACGCTTATAATGTTTTTATGATGCAGAGACTTTATGATCGTAAATTCGTCTTTAATCGATTCCAGGATATCATTGAACTGAACTTTGGCTTCTGCTGAAATGGCAATGAGTTTGAGAGCAAGATCATAACCGGTGGCGACTGTTTTAACATGATAGATAACTCCCTGCGCTCCGCTGCCCAGAATTTTTTCAACCTTGTATAGAGAATCTATTACTTTACCTTTGCTTAACAAATTACGAACCCTCACCGTATTTTGTATCAATATACATATGCCGTCAGCTTTCGGGTGTGTTCTGCGTCACAATTTGAAATATAGTTCAATTTAGTCTCGTAAACAAATAAAAAAGACCCGCTATAATATACAGGTCTTTTTTGTATGTGAGGGCGGAGAGAGATATATTTATCGGGCTTCTATCAGACCCAGCTTTTGAAGCCGGCTTTCTATACCCTTTTGTTTCCTTCCGAAAATTTCTGTAAGATCCTCGACCGTTTTTCCGGCTTTAAATAGAAATTCAAGCTTTTCTTCGTCTTCTCTGATCCATTTTTTTCCGGAATTCGGAAATTGGATGTTTTCTTCCTGTTTGATCTCTTCGGCAGAAGAAGCGGAAGATTCTGTCTCCAAGTTGGGAAGCGTGTCTTCCTGTATCTGTTCAGGCTCCGTTTCGTTCCCTTTGATCTTTGAAACAGCCTGATTGAGAACTTTTGACAGCTTAACAAGATCGTGCTGGAAAAGCATTATCCTGTTTTTCTGATACTCATTCTCGCCGACTTTTCTGCTTTCGGTAATTTTTACATACTTTGCGTTATTTTTCGCTTCGAGCAGATTTACAAAGTAAGTTCTGTTACCGGTTTTGAAGTTTGCAGAGTAAACTTCGTTCGTGTTGTAGTTCTGTTGTTCCATTGTGTTTCTCCTTAGTTTTTACATTAGCGGTTTTAGTTAGAACAATGGTATAATAACAACAGATCAGTGTCATCTAGTGACCCTCAAGTATTTTTTTTCACTTTTTTTTTAAATTTATAAAATATTTTTTCTATACTCTTTGTATTTCTTCTGAAGGATTGAATATTTTTGCTTCAGTTCAAAGAACTTTGTGCTCACTTTCCCGTAATCTTCTTTCTCTATCTCTTTTTCTACGAGAGACATCATTGAAGGTTTCTTTTCGTCATCTTTCGCTATCTCATTTATAAGTTTCTGAACTTCTACCCAGTTGGACCTGTCGAGTCCGTTCTCTTTATCGGGATACCTGAACATATTGACGATATCAAGTCTTATATAATTAAATTCTTTCTCTTTAATTTCAATAAGCCATTTTCTTAAAGAGCTTAAATAGTAAGAATTTATAATTTCAGGTGTAATGGGGGAATTTTTATAGATAGGCAGGTTTTCTTTGAGAACGCTGATTATTTCCCATACTGTCTTAGGAGTTTTACCGAAATGCTTGTCTCTATCGTCCTGAGTAAAATGATCGAAAATATTCTCTTCTGATACATACTGCCTATCTTTTAACAGATAATCCGAAGAAACTCCGCTTTTCTTAAGTATTTCTTTATTTAGATGATCAGCTGATTTATCTGAAGAATATTTCATGCCGTCAAGCATCGCTAGATAAAATGCGGACACGGCCAGATAAACATTTGTATGAGGATTAGGAGCTCTGATTTCAAACCTTACTGACATCGGACTTTCGGATCTAACAAGCCCGATAAGAACTGTTCTGTTCCTTGAGGGTGATTTTGGCGTCAGTCCGAGGGACGCTACCACACTGACCGGAGCTTCAAATCCCGGCTGAAGTCTTTTAATTGCCGAGTGCGAATTTGTGACGAACGGATTGACCGACTTCCAGTTCTTTAATAATCCCATCAATGCCCCGTAGCCCAGCTCCGATAAATAAAATTTATTCTCTGAAGGCGCGAAAAGATTTAGCTTCCTCCCGTTCTTTAATTTAACGCCCATCCCTATGTGTATATGCTCGCCTGAACCTGCGACACCATCAACCGGCTTGGCGACGAAGATCGCCTCAAGCCCGTTTTTTCTGAATACTTCCTTAACAACATATCTGACGAATATTTCATTATCTGCGGCCTGAAGCGGATCGGTGAATTTCCAGTCTATCTCAAGCTGCTCCATAACATCGTAGAGCCTCCCTTCCCTGCTTATTTTCCCTTTTACTCCGCCGACTTCCTTGTGCCCCATTTCAGGTTCAATTCCATAATTTTCCAGCATGATAAGAGTTTCTTCAAGTGATTTTCTAACCTGACCTTTTGTTCTTTTCCAGTATGATTCCTTAAGTTCCTGACTGAGGGAAAGTTCCTCTTTCGAAACCTTATCCATAGTTGTCCTGACCCAGAATTCAAGCTCAGTACCGGTAGTGTAATAAACATCTGAAATATCAGAAAATTTTATCCTGTAAGGCTTTAATAAATGTGGATTTGACTTTAAAACCGCAAGGGTCTTATCCTTAACATAAGCCATCGTATTCTTTAATACGGACCGGGAGCAGTAAAACCTGTCATGATGCTTGAAGTTCTCGATGATGATTTGATGATTCGTATCGAT
>CALMWI010000117.1 GCA_937873545.1 uncultured bacterium
CAAGGTTGACCGGATTTGCCCCGAAAGTGTCCGTTTCTATTATATCAGCTCCCGCATGAATGAAAGAGGCGTGGATCGATTCTATCACATCGGGTCTTGAGAGTACAAGGTATTCATGGCATCCGAAATGTCCGTGATAATCGTCTTTTGTGAGCCCGAAGCGCATTATACCCGAACCCATTCCCCCGTCTGTGACCAGTATTTTTTCTCGTATCAGCTTCTCAATGTTTTTCATTATCTTCCTCCGCCGAATAAAGAGCTCAGCAGCGCTTTTGCTGGGGCTCCTTTACCCATAGTGAATACATGGATCCCCGGCAGTCCGAGGTCAAGCAGCTGCCCGACATACTTCTCCATGAACTTTATACCGTTCGCGAATTCTTCCTTTTTCGTTTTCGCAGATTCTATTGAATTAATCAGTTCCATGGGAATGTTCACGTTGAAGGCTCTCGGTATCATTTCGATCTGCGCCATTGATGTGACAGGCTTGATCCCCGCGATTATCGGTACTGTGATGCCAATTTCGCCTGCTTTCGCCACAAAATTCTTCATGGCTTCGATATCAAAACACATCTGCGTAATAACATAGTCAGCGCCTTTATCGACCTTATTCTTAAGGTTCTGAAGATCCCTTTCGAGATTCAGCGCTTCATAATGCTTTTCGGGATAACCGGCAACTCCTATGCAGAAGTCGGTTTTTACATCATAGTCCTGTGAATCCTGATACTTGCCGCCGTTCATTTCTGAAATCTGAGCAACAAGATCGGAAGCGTAGAGATGACCTTCAGGTTCTGATATGAATTTCTTTGAACCCGGTACCGGATCGCCTCTAACTGCAAAAACATTATTTATGCCGAGATAATTAAGGTCGATCAGCGCATCTTCGGTTTCGTATTTATCATAACCGCCGCATATTATATGAGGCACAGTATCAACTTTATACCTGTTCTGCAATGCCGCGCATACGGCTATAGTTCCGGGCTTTTTTGACCTGCGTACCCGTCTGATCAGGCTGCCTTCCTCTATATATTCGGCAAAAGGCTGATGATTGGTAACATTTATGAACTGAGGTTCATACGGGATCAGATTCTCTATCGCGTCATATATTTCCTCAATGCTCTTGCCTCTGTCGGGCGGAGTTATTTCTATCGAAAAAAAAGTTTTCTTTCTGTCGCTGATAATGTCTTTTACTTTCGCCATTTTATCTGCCGTTTTGTTAGTAATCGCGCAAATATACAAAATAATTCAGATTAATTCCACTTTGAATTTGGGAAATAAAAAAGGGTCGGAAATTCCGACCCTTTTAAGTTTTAATCAAGTTCGTGAACAAGAAGTCCGCTTCTTAATTTAGGCTCGAACCATGTTGATTTCGGAGGCATGACCTTTCCGGAATCCGCGATCTTCATCAGTTCTTTTACAGATGTCGGATACATCGCGAAGGCCACCTTGAATTTTCCGCCGTTAACGAGTTTTTCAAGCTCTCCAAGGCCTCTGATCCCGCCCACGAAATCTATATCGTCTGAAGTTCTAGGATCCTTTATCCCGAAGAACGGATCAAGCACTTTGTCCTGCAGAATTGATATATCGAGAGATTTAACAGGATCGCTGTTGTCCCTTACACCGGGCTTGACCGACAGTTTGTACCAGTTTTTGTTATAGTACATTCCGATCTCGCCCTTCTTTTTAGGTTTATAGATTTTTTTACCCTCTTTTTCTACCTTGAACAGCTTTTCCAGATCTGCGAATAATTGTTTTTCGGTATGTCCGTTCAGGCTTTTCAGCACTCTGTTGTAATCGAGTATCATAAGCTGGTTGTCCGGGAAAAGCACCGACATGAAAAAATTATACTCCTCTTTTCCGGTGTGTTTTTTATTCCTAGCCTGTCTCCTTTTAGCGATCATAGCCCCGGAAGCGGCTCTGTGATGTCCGTCGGCGATATAAAGCGATTTAGTTTTTCCTATCAGGCTTATAAGCTTGTCCGATGCAGTTTCATCTTCTATTACCCAAACAGTATGTCCGATGCCGTCAGAGGATACGAAATCATAAACCGGTTTATTTTCAACGATCCCGGCTACTATATCATTAATTGACTTTTTTGCTTTGTAAGTCAGGAATACGGGTCCTGCATTTATTCCGACAACATCGGTGTGCTTCGTCCTGTCTTCTTCTTTTGCTTTTCTTGTGTGCTCGTGCTTCTTTATCACATCGGCATAATAATCTTCAGCGCTGCAGCATCCCACTATCCCGTACTGTTCCCTTCCGTCCATCGTCTGACGATAAATGTAAAGATGTTCTTTTTTGTCCTGAACGAACCATCCTTCATTTACGAACATTCTGTAATTATCTTTCGCTTTCTGATAAACTTCCTCTGCGTAAAGGTCCGTGCCTTTCGGAAGATCGATCTCGGGTTTGTTGATGTGGTAAAAAGAATATTTGTTGCCTTTTGCCAGCTCCCTTGCCTCGTCACTGTTGAGAACATCATAAGGAAAGCTCGCGATCTTGGATTCTAGACCTTTTTTCGGCCTTACAGCTTTGAATTTTTTTAGTACTGCCATGATTTGCGCTCCTTTTATTTTAATGATTTAGTTTGAACAAAACGAATATATTTTCAAATACAATTTCAGTCAAGTAATATTTTTTCATTCAATTGACACCTTTTTTCGGTCGTTTCGCACCTTATAAGGCATATTTCATAACATTTAATTATGATTTTAATCCTTCTGAACATATATTTCAGACTGTTGTATAAAATGAAATTAATTGGACGGGATCTGCAAAATGAAAAGGAAAAAATTGATATGGATAATTTCGGGTTCGCTTATTATTGCTGCTGTATCTTTATCGGTTTATTATTCAAAAAAACCAAAACCGGTGATAATTGAAGCGGATAAAGCCGTTATTAGAACTATCGTAAAAACGGTATCGGCTTCGGGCGTGATAGAACCTGTAAAGAAGGTCAATATATCATCTTCTATTTCCGCAAATATAGTCAGTCTGCTCGTAAAAGAAGGACAGACGGTTAAGAAAGGCGATCTTCTTGCCAGACTCGACAGAGAAACAATTATCGCCGAGGTCGAACAGCAGACTGCGGCGTTATCACAGCAGCAGCACTCTTCTGAAGCGGCTAAACTTCAGCTTAAACAGGCTCAAATAGATTATGACAAAAAAGTAAAGCTTAAAGAGAGCGATTTTATTTCAGACAGCGAGATCGAGACCTTCAAGATCAATCTTGATATAGCTAAAACCGCTTACGGATCCTCGCTCGAAAGCATCAAGCTCCAGACCGCTTATCTCGATCAGGCAAAAGACAGGCTGAGCAAGACCAGCATTTACTCACCCATGGACGGGATCGTTACAAAACTTTATAAAGAAGAGGGCGAAATGGTGACAGGAAGCCAGTTCAATACTGATGTGATCCTGAGCATAGCAGACCTGAATGCGTATAAAGTAAATGTTGATGTTGATGAGAACGACGTACCGTCGATCTCGCTGTATGACTCGGTAAAAGTCACGGTGGACGCGCTCGGTGATTCTGTCTTTAAAGGAATTGTTACAGAGATCGGGAACACACCCTTAAACGCAGCCAATACAGATGTGGCGGTCGAATATACTGTAGCTGTGAATCTGATAACGAAGAACGGCAGCATTAAACCGGGAATGACGACTTACGCCGAAATAATCACCGATGTGGTCGATAATGTCCTTTCCGTGCCGATACAGGCGCTTGCCAGAAGGAAAGTCGAGCATTCGGATAAGAAAGAGGCGGCTGCCTGGGATAAAGATGAAGAATTTGAAGATATTATATTCAGGCTGAAGGACAAGAACGGGAACAATTATAAGGTCGAGGCTGTAAAGATCAAAACAGGTATTTCAAACGAGAAATTTATTGAGATCACCGAAGGTCTTAACGAGAACGACAGAATAGTTTCTGGCGACTATAAAACCATAAGCAAAGTTCTTAAGGACGGTATGGAAGTAAAAGAGAACGGCGAAAAAAAGAATGAATAACACTTTGATCAATATCGGGAATCTTTTTAAGACCTATCAGCCGGGAGAAGAAGAGGTTCATGCCCTTAACGATGTCTCCCTAACTATTGAAAAAGGGGAGTATGTAGCCATAATGGGAGCTTCAGGTTCGGGAAAATCTACGCTGATGAACATAATAGGCTGTCTTGATACGCCGACAGGCGGAAGTTATTACCTGAACGGTCAGAATGTCGCAAAGCTCAATGACAATCAGCTGGCATCGATCAGAAATAAAGAAATAGGATTCGTATTTCAGACTTTTAATCTGCTGGCCAGATCGACCGCATTAAGCAATGTCGAACTGCCGCTTATTTATTCAAAAACGAATTCCGACGAAAGAAAAAAAAGGGCTGAAACTGCACTGGTCAAAGTCGGGCTTGCTGACAGGATGCTTCATAAACCGAACGAGCTCTCGGGCGGACAGAAACAGCGCGTCGCCATAGCCAGAGCATTAGTGAACAATCCTTCGCTGATCCTTGCGGACGAGCCTACCGGAAATCTTGATTCAAAAACAAGCCTTGAAATAATGCAGCTGTTTAAAGCTTTGCACGAGGAAGGCAACACCCTTATCGTAGTTACTCACGAACAGGATATAGCCGACTTTGCGCAGAGGGTGATCCGTCTTAAAGACGGCAGAATAGAATACGACAAACCGAAAGGCACTTAAAGTGCGTCACATCTACGAAGCGATACTGATATCCCTGACCTCGATCAAGGATAATAAACTGAGATCGTTCCTTACTCTTCTCGGTATTATGATCGGAGTCACGACCATCATTTTTATTCATTCGGTTATGAAAGGCACAGAAAAATACATTGTCGGTCAGCTTGCGACACTCGGGTCGAATTCAGTTTATATCTCAAAGTTCACCTGGATGGAGAACAACTGGAGAGAAGAAAGGAAAAGAGATCCGATCACGATCGAAACGGCTGATTTCATAAGGAAGAACTCGGAGCTGTCGGAATATGTTACGCCTCTTATCAATTCTATGGGTAATGCGAAATACGGATCGAAGGAGGTTGACGGCATCAATATTATAGGCTGCAACGAGGAATATGAATACACCTCGGATGCCACACCCGATAACGGACGGTTTTTTAATTACAGTGAGGTTCAGAGAAATTCAAATGTCGCTGTGATCGGAAGCGAGGTAAGCAGCTTACTTTTTGAAGACGGCGATCCCATAGGAAAGCTCTTTAAGATCAACGGAAGACAGTATCTTGTTGTGGGCGTACTTCCGAAAAAGGGCGAGATATTCGGCAACAGCCTCGATAATCAGATATTAATACCTGTCGGCAGCTTAAAAAAATATTTTCCATGGAACCGTAAGCACGGGATAGACATTCAGGTGACCGCAAAGGATCCAATGAAGATAAATCAGACCAAGGATGAGCTGACTTCTCTTATGAGAATAGCCAGAGGCTTAAAACCGGGTGAGGAAAATGATTTTTCCGTAAATGAGATAAAACAGATACTTGATTTTCTGAAAAAGGTCACTTCCTCGTTGAGGATCATGATAATTGCGATAGGCGCTCTTTCGCTGCTTGTCGGCGGAATCGGGATCATGAACGTCATGCTCGTTTCAGTCACTCAACGTACAAGAGAGATCGGCACAAGAAAAGCGATAGGAGCTACCAGCAGGCTCATTATGTTCCAGTTCACGACAGAATCGGTTATCCTCTGCATGGTGGGAGGAATTTTAGGAACGGCAGCCGGGTTTGCCGCAGCGAAAATAATCGGGAACTTCACTCCGCTTCCTTCAACAGTGTCATTTTCATCGGTACTTATAGGAGTAGGCTTTTCCGCGCTTGTCGGTATTGTATTCGGTTACTTCCCCGCTAAAAAGGCCGCGAAGCTTAATCCGATCGATGCTCTGAGGTATGAATAATGTTAAAAGACATCATTTTAATAGCTTTCAACACCCTCAGAATGAATAAAATGCGTTCCGCTTTAACGATGCTCGGTATAATCATCGGCATCATGGTGATCATCCTGATGCAGGCGGGGATCGAGGGCCTGAGAAAAGAGATCAAAACCGAGATAGACAAGCTCGGTTCGACAAGCTTTTTTATCACGAAAACACCTTCATTCGGACACGGCGGACACGAATGGGACGAATTTGAGAGAAGAAAGAATATTACCGCAGACCTAATTCCTGTAATAAAAAGAGACTGCCCGAGTGTTGCGCAGGTAATTCCGATCATGGAGAACTGGAACGAGGAGGTCAGCTACAAGAATAAAAAAACCGAAAGGACAGTATTCGTCATAGGGGTTTCCGAGGGCTGGTTTGAAGTTTCGGGCTACGAGATCGAGCAAGGACGATTTTTTTCCGACAACGATTATCAGTTCAATCAGAAATATGCTGTGATCGGAAAAAGCATCAAGAACAAGCTTTATGAATCTTCCGATGCTGTTGATAAATATATTTTCATCGAGAACGAGCGGTTTTTGGTGATCGGCGAATTTAAGGAAAAGGGATCCAAATTCGGGCAGGACATGGATAATATCGCCTGCATAACATCATTTTTTTATGAAAAGCTTTACGGTAAGTTAAGGAACATCGATATTCTGATCTCGGCAAGATCCACCGAAGTTATGGCCAAAGCTACAGATGAAGTGATTATGTCTCTGCGCAGAGAAAGGAATCTTAAAGCTGACGACGAGAATGATTTCGAGGTAACGACAAAGGATGAGATCACGAATAAGATGAACAGTATTATAGCTATAATTTATCTTGTTGCCCTGTCGATCGGCGGAATGTCTCTTCTTGTTGGAAGCATCGGCATCATGAACATGATGCTTGTTTCAATTACTGAAAGAACGAACGAGATAGGGATAAGACGCTCTCTCGGCGCGAATAAAAAGAATATAATAGCCCAGTTCCTTATCGAGTCGGTGATGCTTAGCTTTACCGGAGGCGCAATCGGAATAACGCTCGGTGTGACAATATCTCAGCTCATATCTAAATTTACGCAATACGCCACTTTCGCTCCCGCATGGACGATAGCGACCGCATTTTCTGTATCTATTCTGATAGGGATTATTGCGGGTATCTACCCCGCTCTCAAGGCAAGCGATCTTAATCCGATCGATGCCCTGAGACAGGAATAAAATTTTTACTTCTTAGCTTTTTCAGAATCTATAACGCAGGTGGTATAAATCCCGCCCCTCACATTATAGTTCGTTTCTATTCTGATCGATCTCGGTTTCAGAAGATTTTTCAGATCTTTATATATTCTGTCGGTCAGCTCTTCCTGATATATGCCGACATTCCTGAATGATATCAGATAATACTTAAGAGATTTCAGCTCTACGATATGCTTATTCGGAACATAATGTATATTCAAATTGCTGAAATCGGGCAGACCGGAGAAAGGACATACGGCCGATAATTCGTCAGTCTCGAAAGTGATATCCTGAGTTTCTCCTTTGTACGGTATCGTTTCAAGAAAATCCGTTCTTATGGATTTATGAGAATCAAACCCGAATACCTTTCCGCTTGCTTTAGCCATAATGTCCCCTTATTTTTTCCTTAAAACTTTACCTTCAGCCATGACCATGCTCGGAAAAGCGCCGATATTCAAAGGTTCTTTATCCCATACTATCAGACTTGCGATCTTTCCTTTCTCTACAGTTCCTAAGATATCGTCAATGCCGAGGATTTTCG
>CALMWI010000118.1 GCA_937873545.1 uncultured bacterium
TCGATAAACAAGTATTCGATGCGTATAAGTTCGTTTCTGATATCTTCAGAAGTGCAAAGAAGTCAATTCTGATCATAGATAATTATGTGGATGATTCGGTTTTGACGATCCTGACCAAGCGGAATAAGGGAGTTAAGGCTGTGATTTACACAAAGACAGTTTCAGACCAGCTCAAGCTGGATGTTAAAAAGTTCAACGAGCAGTATGACCCTGTTGAAATAGTGGTGTTCAAAAATTCGCACGACAGGTTCATAATAATTGATGATAAGATCATTTATCACTTTGGGGCGTCGCTTAAGGATTTAGGCAAGAAATGGTTCGGATTCTCTAAGATGGATATTGAGGCTGTCGAAATGTTGTCAAGGTTAGGAAAGTAGAAATTCCTCATATTGTATTTGCAAAAGGAGCAATTCAGGTTACTTTTATGAATGATAAAGCGGGAAATAATTGAATATTATTAAATGCCCGGTCTGCGGCAAAAAATCAGAGAAGAAAGATAAAACATATATATGCGTAAATAATCATTCGTTCGATATCGCAAAGCAGGGATATACGAATTTTCTGCTGAACAACGATAAAAAGTCCAAAGAGCCCGGGGACACAAAGGAGATGCTGAATGATCATGAAAGCCTTGAAGTTACCATCAACATCAACATAAAAGTTTTAAATTAATTCGACTTGACAATTCATTTATATTTTGTAACTTACAACCGACATAAAGTTAAACTAACAATGGAGGTAAAAATGAAAAAATTATTGGTCGTGTTAGCAATTGCAGGAATGTTCCTGGTAAGCTGTTCAAAAGAAGAACTGAACAAGCTACAGGCTGAATCAGCTACGCTTAAAGCTGATCTGGCTAACCTTCAGGCACAGGTTCAGACTTTGACTCAGGAAAAAGACGCAGCGGTAGCTCAATTAACAGCAGTTATGGCTGAAAAAGACAGAGCTGTTTTTGTTCTTGACTCGATCAAAACAAAATATAAGATCAAAATGTAATTTTGTTCTTAAGAAAAAGCCCGGCTGTCCGGGCTTTTTTATTTAAGATAGTATTTTCTGATAATATCAGATATTTCCGAAACATTAAAATTTACAGTTTTATGCCCCAGTTTTACAGGGCTACACTGCCTCGCGATCGTCAGGCTGTTCGTAATAAAAACATCCGAACATTCCCTTATAAACTCATATCCGAAGCCGCTTTTTACAGGCTGTGCATCAGAAAACCCGAATTCTTTATGATCGGCAATAATGTGCGACTGCATAATTCCCTGAAGGTAATTTTCACTGAGATCAGTATAAAAAAGAACATTTTCTTTTACGCATAGAATGTTAGATCTCGCGCCTTCGGTAATCTTTCCTTTGGAATTCAGGAATAAGATTTCAGACTCAGGCGCGGATTCAATAAAAAGAAAATTCTCCATGTAAGAATTCGTTTTATATCTGTAAAATTCATTATCGCGGGTTCTTCCAGCCGTAACCGCCGATACGGTTCCGTTGCTCCTTTCATAGTTTTCAACTGTGATCAGAACATTCCACTCTGATCTGTTGAACAGTGGAGAGTAAGTTATCTTGATCCTGCAGGGTTTGTCGATCAAATCGTTAATACTGATAAGCTCAATAATATGATCGGTCCCGTAAGAATTTTTATCGGGGATCTTAATATTAAGAGTTTTGCAGGAGGAAACAAGTCTTTTAATGTGTTCTTCAAGAAAAAATATCTTTCCTTTCTCATACAGTATCGTCTCAAAAATACCCGCACCGAAATTAAGAGCCGGCGAATCAGGTCTGATATTTACGCAATCAATAAATTTTATCTTACCGTCAAGCAGTACCGTTCTTCCCACACTTCCTCCATTACTATCGCGTCATAAATATTTTTGGCTTTGTGTATCGTTTCTTCGTATTCCTGAACGGGGTCAGAGAGAAGAGTTATGCCTCCGCCGGTATTGAACGAAACGAGACCGTTATCATAGAACAAAGTTCTGATCATGATATTAAAATCCATATTGCCGTTGAAGGTGATATATCCGAAATTCCCGGTATATAATCCCCTGCCGCTCTTTTCAAGCTCTTCGATTATCTGACAGGCGCGTATCTTAGGACAGCCGGTTATCGATCCTCCCGGAAACAGGGCTTTTATAATTTCAGTGAAGCTGCCGGTCTCAAGTTCTCCCTCGATCACAGAGTAAAGATGGTAAACATTTTTCAGTTTCATGACGAGAGGAAATCCCTTTACAGCTACATCAGAGCATATTTTGTTCATATCGTTCCTGAGAAGGTCAACGATCATCGAAAGTTCGGCAAGCTCCTTTTTATTTTTTATCAGGTTTGAAAGATTTATCCTGTCTTCAGCTTCGCTCTCAGATCTTCTTACCGTTCCTTTTATAGGCTCGGCTGTCATCACGGAATATTCTACCCTGAAAAATCTCTCCGGAGAAGTGGAGATCACATACTTATCTCCGATCTTCGCGAACACGCCGAATTCGACCGGGTTTGAATTTTTTAATCTTATTGCAATGTCAAATGGCGACAAATTCGTACGCCCTGAGATCTTTCTGGTCAGATTAGCCTGATAAATGTCCCCTGATCGAATATATTCCTTTATTTTTAATACACCTTCTTCATATTCGTTCTTGCTTAAAGATGAACCGAGATAATCAGTAGTGCCCTCTTTAACAGGCAGTATCTCTGTCCGCAGTATCTCGTCCTGACTGATCCTGTTGTATTTTAAAGGAAGGTCAAGCCTGATTATTTTAAGGTTCTTTTTATCGGAATTGTCTGCAATTAGATAGTATTCGAATACTGAAAAATAAAACTCGGGAAATATATTTTCGTGCAGTCCGGAAAACAGACCCGGTTCTTCCAGCCTGTCTTTATAGTCATAAGCTATGTAACCAAGCGCTAAAGGAAAATCCGTACCGTCTTTGTTGAGCATTAAAAGATCGTCAATTTCCTCAGGCCGCGATAAGTTGAGAACGGGATTTATTCCGATGATATTTTTTCCCGAATTTTTATCGTACGATGAGGTGAACAGGCACATTCCGCTGTACTTTTCAGTTATTGAGAACAAAAACTCCATATTCCATTCTTTTGAAACTTCAAAAACTTCTTTACTGATCTTTAACATAGTACCTCCAGAAGTTTTTGATCAGTTTTTCTCCGTGTACGGTCATGAAACTTTCAGGATGGAACTGCAATCCGGCGACCGGAAGGTGTTTGTGCCGGAGTGCCATTACAGCATTTGAATCATCTTCGAACGCAGTAAAAACGAGCTGTTCGCTCTCTTCTTCATAAAAACCGAGGGAGTTGTATCTGGCTGCGCTGAATTTTTCAGGAATGCCTTCGAACAGCAGGTCACCGTTGTGCCTGATCATTGCCTGACTTCCGTGAACCGGATTATTCATCCGTCCGGTTTCGATACCAAAGTATCCTGCGACAAACTGCATTCCGAGGCAGATACCGAGTACAGGTTTTCTTTCATCTATGGCTATTTTCTGAAAAACATCCTTCAGAAGACCTGTTTCATTCCAAGTCTTTGGTCCAGGAGATACGACCAGCACATCGTATTCCTGATTTAACATGTCGTGATCACTGTTCCTTTTAACGATCAGTTCAGAGCCGGGAACAGACCGTTTTATCAGAGCTTTCAGGTTGTAAGTGAATGAATCATAATTGTCCAGCAGGAGGATATTCATATTTTTCTCTTTCCGGTATTATTCTAAATATAAATAAATCTTGGGAAAAATGACAAAAAAAAATATAGAATAAATCATTGCATAATATCATATTTTTGAATAAATTCAAGAAAAAAATGAGGCTGAAAGGAAGTAGATGAAAAAGCTGAAAATTAGAGACCTTACATTAAGAGACGGGCAGCAGTCGCAGTTCGCCACCAGAATGAGTCAGGCACAGGTTGACAGAGTACTGCCTTATTATTCTAAAGCAGGATTTTATGCGTGCGAAGTTTGGGGCGGAGCCGTTCCGGATTCTATAATGAGGTATCTGAACGAGGACCCGTGGGAAAGGCTTGAGAAAATAAAAGCCGCCGTTGGCACTGGATCAAAGCTGACTTCTTTATCAAGGGGAAGGAACCTTTTCGGTTACGCACCATATCCTGAAGAGGTAATTGACGGATTTATGAAAAATTCCATCGAATCAGGCCTCGATATAGTCAGGATATTCGACGCCTTAAACGATATAAACAATATGACTTCCTCTATAAGATCAGCTAAAAAATACGGCGGGATACCTGACTGCGCCGTATGTTTTACTGTGGACCCGAAATTTACTTTCGGCGAAAAAGTACATGCATTTTTTAAAGGCAAAAAACTACCGCGTGATATTTTTAATGTCAAATATTTTACAGATAAGGCTGTGGAGCTTGAAAAAGAAGGCGCCGAAATAATTACGATCAAGGATATGGCCGGTCTGATACACCCGAAAATGACGGGCGAACTTATAAGAAGCCTTAAAGCGAATGTAAAGGTGCCGGTAGACCTACATACGCACGATACTCCCGGTTACGGACTTGCTTCTGTTCTGATGGCAATCGTGAACGGAGTGGATATCGTCGATACCGTACTATATTCATTTGCCGGCGGTCCCGCGGCTCCCGCCTTTGAACTGGTGCAGATATTCTGCGACAAACTGGGTATAGAAACAGATGTTGACAGAAAACAGGTCGAATTAATAGATGACGAATTACAGAAAATAAGAATAGAACTTGCTGAATTCGATACTACGAAGCTGATACCGATACCGTTCGACATATCTGACTATAAACTCGACCCTGAGACCGATTCACTTTTCGACAAAGCCATAGAAGCCGCAAAAAGTGAAAGAGTGGATGAATTATTAACTTATACCCAGGCAATAACCGCGCACTTTAATTTCCCGGCTCCCGATCAGAAGGTGAAAAACGCTGAAATACCCGGAGGAATGTACACGAATATGGTCGCACAGCTTAAGCAGCTAAAATTAGACCATATAATGAACAGAGCTCTTGAACTTGTTCCTAAATGCAGGCTGGATTCAGGTTGCCCTCCTCTCGTTACGCCTACCAGTCAGATCGTAGGTACTCAGGCTGTTAACCTCGCGCTTGATGAACTGAACGGGAAAGCTCCTTACACTACTCTTACGAACCAGTTCGTCAATCTTGTTCAGGGCCAGTACGGAAAGACTCCGTTCCCGGTGGATCCGGCCTTCAGAGAAAAGATCTGCGGCTCACCCGAAGAGATCCCGTACGACACAAGCGTATATAAGAAACAGCCTAACCCTGTTCTTAAAGAATTCGGAAATGCGAAACTCGCCAAGAATTATAAAGAGGAACTTCTGATAGAATTATTCCCGAATGTCGCGGACGGTTTTTTGAAAAAGAAAAGAGCTGCAGAATGGAATGAAGCAAATCCTTATGTTCCTCCGAGAGTGATAAAACCTAAGGTACTTACCCAGGAAGATTACGACAGGCTTTACAACAACGGCTGGTACTAGAAATTAAAGGCGGAGATCACTCCGCCTTTTTTATTCCTCTTATGATCCCGACCATTTTTCTTACAGCAAGTCCCCGGTGGCTTATCCTGTTCTTTTCACCGAGCGGCATTTCAGCGAGTGTGATATCATATCCGTCGGGAACAAAAACAGGGTCATATCCGAATCCTTCGGATCCGCGGTAATGATCAATAATGTTACCTTTCAAAACGCCTTCAGCGACTTTTAGAATGTTGTTTCCGTACAATGTTATCACGCATCTGAAAGAGGCTTTTCTTTTATCGGGTGTAACATTATGCAATTCTCTGAGAAGTTTTTCGCAGTTGTCTTTATAAGTACAGCCTTGACCGGCCCATCTGGCCGAATACACTCCGGGTTCGCCGTTTAAGTGTTCGACTTCAAGCCCGGTGTCGTCAGCAAGAGTTGTTATGCCTGTATATTCAAAAAGCTCTCTTGCTTTTTTTAGTGAATTATGCTCAAGCGTGTCTCCGTCCTCTATAACTTCAGGCAGGTCAGGAAGATCATCTAATGAAAGTATCTCGAATCCGGAATCTTTCAGCGCTTCCTTCAATT